>CALBVA010000049.1 GCA_937969125.1 uncultured Verrucomicrobiales bacterium
TGGGACAGGTGGCGGGGGAAGCCGATCAGATCGCCGCACAGCACATCGGGAAAGGCAGCCAGCTCTCCTCTCTTGAGATGTCCATGGACCTCATGCAGACCGTCGGTCAGTGCGATAATGGCTACGCCTGCGTTTACCAAAACAACCTCTCCTGGTCCTCTCCCACCACTCCGCTTCCGGCGGAAGCCCACCCGCGTCTCATCTTCGAAAGTCTCGTTGGTGATGGCGGCACCGCCAGTGAACGCCGCACCGCTCTGAAGAAAAAAGCCAGCCTCCTCGACTTCGTCTCCAGCGACCTCCAATCGCTCAAACGGGACCTCGGTAAAGCCGACCGCTCAAAGATCGATGACTACCTCACCTCCGTCCGCGAGATTGAACGCCGTATCCAGGCCGCCGAGTCCGCCACCCGCGATGATGCCCTCCCGGATCTCGACCGCCCCACCGGGGTTCCTGCCTCCTACCGCGAACACGCCCGCCTCATGTTCGAGCTTCAGATGCTTGCCTTTCAGGGAGACATCACCCGCGTCAGCACCTTCCAGCTCGCGCGCGAAACCAGTAACCGCGTTTACCATGAAGCCGGCATCAGA
Organism: uncultured Verrucomicrobiales bacterium; assembly: GCA_937969125.1. Taxonomy (GTDB): domain Bacteria; phylum Verrucomicrobiota; class Verrucomicrobiia; order Verrucomicrobiales; family Akkermansiaceae; genus SW10. The sequence continues at coordinate 588 of CALBVA010000049.1, forward strand.
GATCCCCACCATCCGCTCAGCCACCATGGTAATGACCCCGGCAAGATCGAGCGCATGTCGAAGATCAATGCCTTTCACGTCTCCCTCTTCGCTGAGTTCCTGGAGAAAATGAAAGCCACCTCCGATGGTGAAGGCACCCTGCTGGATCACTCCCTCATCATGTATGGCAGCGGCATGGGAAACCCCAACGTCCACGACCACCAAAACCTCCCCGTCATCGTCGCCGGTGGCGCCGCCGGAGCGATGAAAGGCGGCCGCCACATCCGCTTTGACGAACCCACCCCACTCGCCAATCTCCACCTCACCCTCCTCGATAAAGCGGGAGTGAAGATCGAGAAATTCGGCGACAGCAACGGCAAAATCTCCATCTGAAGATGCCCCGTCCACACCAGATCTTCCTCACCGTCGCCGGGTCACTTCTTCTCAATTTCCTCCTCTCCGCGAGTCCACTTATCCAGGCGGCTCATGATGACGACCTCGCCAAGGTCACTTCGCTCATCGCCTCCGGCACCAAGGTCAACACGCCAAATCACTATGGCGTCACCGCCCTCTCGCTGGCCTGCCAAAATGGCAACCTCGCCATGGTCCAGGCCCTCCTCACCGCCGGAGCTGACGCCAATTCCGCCCGCCCCGGAAACGAAACCGTCCTCCACACCGCGGCCCGCACCGGCTCGCTGCCCATCGTAGAAAAACTCGTCAGCCTCGGCGCGAAGACCGATGCCCGCGAGCACCATGGCCAAACTCCGCTCATGTGGGCCGCTGCCGAAGGACATCATGAAGTGGTCGCCTTCCTCATCGGGAAAAAGGCCGATTTCCAATCGCCCCTTCACTCTGGCTTCACCCCACTTCTCTTTGCCGTTCGTCAGGGTCACCTTGAAACCACAAAACTCCTTCTCGACCATCACGCGAAGATCAATAAACCCGCCAAACCAAAACGCTCCGGTGGGAAAAATCTCCGCACCGGTACGACGCCTCTCGTACTTGCAATTGAAAACGGTCACTTCGACCTCGCCGCAGAACTCTTAGATCGCGGGGCCGATCCTAATGACCAACGATCCGGCTTCGCCCCGCTACACGTCCTCAGCTGGGTCCGCAAATCGGTCAAGGGTGATGGGGACGATGGCCTCCCACCACCGGCTCGCTCCGGCAAGCTCACTAGCCTGGACATCGCGAAACTCCTCGTGAAGCACGGGGCCGATCCCAATCTCCGCCTGGAGAAGGGACGAGGTGGCACCGCTCGCGTCGACCGGAAGGGTGCCACCCCCTTTCTCCTCGCCGCGCAAACTGCCGACCTTCCTTTTCTTAAAGTTCTCGTCGAGCTGGGAGCTGATCCTACCCTCACCAATCGCCGGGGCACCACTCCTCTCCTCGCCGCCGCCGGGATGGGCGTCACCGCCCCGGGTGAAGAAGCCGCCGATCTCCCCTCCGCTTTGGAAGTCGTGAAATGGCTCGTCAAAAACGGAGCCGACCTCAATGCCATCGACCAAGGAGGTGAAACGGTGATGCACGCCGCTGCTTATAAAAGCGCGCCAAAGATGATGCAGCTGCTCGATGAGCTCGGCGCAGACATCGCGATCTGGAACCAGAAAAACAAATCCGGCTGGACCCCGCTCCGCATCACCCGTGGCTACCGTCCCGGAAACTTCCGTCCTATCGAAACCTCCGAGCGCGCTCTCATCGCCCTCATGAAAAAGCACGGCGCGGAGATCCCGCCCACGCCGAATTAACGGGGCGGAGGATCGTATTTGCCAAGCCAGCTTGGAATTTCCCGAACCTTGGCGTGGCAGATAGAATCCGCCACGTCTGGCTCGTCATTGAAGAAATACCGCCCTTGCTGGCTGGCCGGCGTCTCGTGATCCACCTCCCAGTAAACATGCTTACCGATGTCGGAGATCTGCGGGATTGGAGAATCGAGCGCGGTTTCGAGCGCAGCCTCGGCTTCAGCTTTCGCCTCCTTCTGAATTTCCTTCACCCCTGCTTCATCAAGAATCCCTTCCTGGCTTAACTGTGCTTTCCAATGAGCCAGCGGATCGCGGTGCTTCTTGTGATACTCGATCTCCTCCGGGGTCCGGTATTTCTTGTTATTCGCATCCGCGATTGAAAAGCCGTAGTAGCGATAAGTCTGCACTTCCAGCACTGTCGGTCGCGAGGTCTTCAAGGCCCGCTCCCGGGCGATCTGTAATTTCTCTAACAGCTGATCCATCTTCCAGCCTTCGACGAGATCCCACTCAATATCATAGGCCTCCGCCCGCTGTGCGAGGTAATCCTTGAAAGCCGATGACCGCCTCACCGAGGTGCCCATAGCGTAGCCGTTGTTCTCCACGAGAAAGACCGTCGGGATGTCGAAGAGCCCGGCGAGGTTCAGCGTTTCATGAAAGACGCCTTGATTCATCGCGCCATCGCCGAGGTAGCAAAAGACCACCCCTTCCTTCTCCTGATATTTCAGGGCAAAGCTCAGCCCCAGGGCCACCGGAGTCTGCGCCGCTGCGATGGGATAGCATCCCCAATGCCGGTTCGCGGGACTGAAGAGCGAGAACATCCCGCCCTTCCCCTGCGAGCATCCTGTCACCGTACCGCAGAGCTCTGCCATGATGGACTCCATGCTCATTCCACTGGCCAATGCCGACCCTAATCCCCGACATCCGGAGATGGTGTGATCATCCGGACCCATTAGCGAACGGACTGCGACCGGGAGGGCTTCCTGGCCAATTGTGAGAATAAGCCAGCCACCCATATAACAATTGTTGTATGTCTTCACACATTTCTGTTCAAAGCAGCGCACACGCACCATCTCACGATAGAGGTGAATTTTTTCTTGGGCAGTCATTGGCAGTGGCATTGTCTTCACGGAAAGAGCCCGCGGGTTTGCTTCACCTTCGCGACCGTCTCCACGCCGGTGGCGAGGGCTCCGAGTCGGTGGTCACACTTCCGTTCGCCACAGAAGAGGAGGAGATTCTCAAAGGCTTCGTTCAGTTTAGTCTCCAGCTTCGAAAGAACCTCTTGCTTCGTCCAACTGAAGCGCTGGAGATTTTGCACCCACTCGAAGTAACTCACGGTGACGCCACCGGCATTACAGAGGACATCGGGGATGAGGAAGATATCGCCCCGCTCTTCCATGATCGCGTCCGCCTCCGGAGTGGTGGGACCATTGGCCCCCTCCGCTAGGACCTTGCACTTCAGTTTCGGCGCGATTTCCGCCGTGATGACCCGCTCCAGCGCAGCAGGCACGAGAACGTCGCACTCCTGCAGGAGCATCTCATCGGGGTCGATTTCCTCGCCGCCCGGGAAACCTTTCACCCCGCCGTGCTCTGCGACGTAAGCGCGGAGGGCGAGCGCATCGAGGCCCTCAAGATTCCAAACCGCGCCGGTGACATCAGAGACGCCGCGCACCTTCATTCCGTAGCTGGACATAGTCTCGACGGCATAGGAGCCGACGTTTCCGAAGCCTTGCACGATGGCGCTCGCGCCGATCACCGGGACGCTGAGCTTATTCAGAGCACGGGTCGCGAGAAAGGCCACGCCGTGCCCGGTTGCCTGGGTCCGTCCTTCGCTTCCCTGCAATTCCACCGGCTTTCCGGTGATGATCTCCGGGACAAAGCGGCCCTCCCGTGTGGAGTAGGTATCGAGAATCCAGGCCATGTGCTGCGCGGTCGTGCCGACATCCGGCGCCATGACATCGATCTCCGGCCCGATGAAGGGACAGATTTCCTGAGCGAATCGCCGGGTCAATCTCTCCTGCTCGCCCATGCTCATTTCACGAGGATTACAGGTGATGCCGCCCTTGCCGCCACCGTAAGGCAGGCCCATTAAGGCGCACTTCCAGTTCATCCACATCGCGAGCGCCGCGACCTCACCGACGTTCACCTTCGGGTGGAATCGTAATCCGCCCTTCACCGGGCCGCGTGAAAGGTGGTGCTGCACCCGGTATCCGAAAAAGACCTCGGTGCGGCCGTCATCCATCGTCACCGGCAGGCTCACCGTGATGAGCCGCTTCGGCCATTTGCAGCGCTCCCGCACCCGCTGCGAAAGCTCTAGAAAATCCGCCACTCGATCAAACTGCTCCGCCGCCATCCCGAAAACGGGATCCTTCAATAATTCCTCTTTCATACTTTGATGACGCTAAAGGAGGAGAGGAGGAAATTGGAGGGAAAAAGACGGGGTAGAGTCGCTAGTGATTAGCGAAACACCCTGAGCGCGGTCATCCGTGAGAGCTTCAATGTCGAAGGTCCAATTTTGCGGAGCCGTTCCAAGAACGGTCTTTTAGTGGCGGTAACCGTCTCCGATCCAGCCGACTGAGCTGGCAAATTTCGGCATCTCATCGAGATCGTCTCAAAAGATGCGGGAAGCCCGCAAACATCTTAGCCGATCATCCCCATCATCTTCACGACCTTGAAGGTGTAGATGACAAAGAAGATGGTGAGAGCGACGACGAAGAGCTTTGCTCCGAGTTCGATGTGGCTGCGGGTGAGCATGGCGGGACGATGCCGAGGGGGAGTGGGAAGGTCAAGAAATTCGGAGGAGGTAGGAAGAAGCTGATGGGCCTCCTCGCAGTGGGGCGGTCGACCGGGCAAAGCTAAGAGCCAAGCGCTAAACTTCTTTTAAGGATTACTCTTTGGTTACGAAGTTGCTCAGCTTCCTTGCGTTGGTGTTTCGTTAGTTGGATGAAAAGGGAAGATCATTCCCAAGTGAGGGTCGCGAATGCGGTGAAGAACTTCGCGATCCTGCGGCGCATTGCGCAGAACTCTTGAAATGAATCAGATGCGAGCGGTGGCCGAAGAAAATTATCGCAACCATCTCATCTCCATAGCTGGATGACCCTGCCTGGTGTTACACCTCCAATTTAGTTCTAGCCTAATCGAAATCGCCTAATTAGGCTCGGTGAATCTAGTCACACAACTAGGTAGCATACATCATCAAAAACAGAACTCATGAAAACAAACAAAATTCGATTCTCTACTCTTGTTACTTCAGCAGTCGGGATCTCTGCAATTACTTCAAGTCAAGCGGTTACAGTCCTTCTTGAAGACGATTTCAGTGATCTCTCGAACTTCACAAGCGTGGTTCATGGAGGCGCTGTGGACTGGACTTCTGATGGCACTGAGGCGTCGTTCACCGTTGCTGCTTCTAGTGGAGGCTCCCGAGCCAGCCTTCGTTCAAACACCGCTTTCGACTTTAATCCGTTTGTCGGTATGGAGCCAACCGTTGTGTTGGAATTCACCACCTCAATCAGTGATATTGACCCAGAGCCTGATGTCAATCGCTTTGAAGTCGCGTTAGTTGATAATGCGAGCGTTGCGGATCTTGACCAACCGTTAGCATTCGAAACGAACGTCTACGGGCACACCTTCACCCACACCAGTGACTACAATCCCGCAGGCTTGTTTTTTAACGACGCAGTGGGTGGCCGACCAGGAACTGGCGCCTCAGACATCGGGATTACAGCAGAAGATGGGATGAGAACATTCCGCATCGAATTCAGTGAAACTCAGACAGAACTCTTTGTTAATGGTGTATCTGCGGGGACTAGTGCAAACGTGCTTGATCTCAATCGCGATTACAATATCAATATCTTTGCTCAAGATCCAGTAGCATCGACTCGTGCAATTCAGGATGTGAGCTTGTCCGTCGTTACGATTCCTGAGCCTAGCTCAGCCAGCTTAGCCCTGCTTGCAGTAGGCGGAATGTTAATTCGCAGGAAACGTTAAAGAAATAGGGGATAGAAGTATCAGATACTTTCAAGAGATTCTTCACAGTTTTCCATCAGGCCGCTCTCTGGGCGCACGGGAGCTTCTCGGATCGTAGCATGGTCCGGGTTGTGCTAATGTCAGGTAGCTCCCGTTTTGCCCGAAGTCCTGAGATTCTCGATTTTCAGGGCGGGGCGGGTGGTGGCGACCACCGGTTTTTCGCCGCGTGTGAGTTCTCTCTTATCCTCGCATCCTAGTCTGCTCGTCCTAGACATCGAGGGTCGTCCCGGGGCACTTTTAAGCCCATTGCCCGAGGCCGTCGGTGCTCTGTCCTCGTCGAAGGCGATCTCTCGCAGGTGTCTCTGATCGGCAGCAGGGCACAAAATAGGGATCAGTTCCGTCAAACGTGTGCCTCGGTGTTTGGCGCGATTTAAGGTAAGGTCGCGGAACTCGGCGCGTGGCAGTCACAGGGTCCAAAGCAGAGGTAGATTTTGAGGTGACTGGTCAGGCCGAGCATGAGCGGCATCTTTTCTGGCTGTGTTCGAGTCTGCGGAGGTGGCGGATGAGTTCGGCGGCGAAGTGGAATTAGAAGCGAGATCACCACCCGGTTGAAAACCAATGTGGTGATAGAATATTCATGATCACTTTTCTCGAACTTCGATACGGTAGAAATTTCGCGAATTGCCTACTGGCAATTCCTCAATGGTGATCGTCTCTCTTCCGAGCTGGGGCACCTCTTCAGAGAGGAAATCAACTCCAGTCACTTCACTCCATCCATTCGTCGATAAATCTGAAGACTCAAAAAGCTTAAATGTCACGGCATCTGCATTGATTGCCCGTTTAAATTTTAGAGTCAGGGTGTTTCCTACAAACTCTCCGGTGAACTGAGCCCCCTCGCCTCCGAAGGCATAATTGAGCAGTCCAGTAGAGGAGGGATCACTCAACACAGCTGAATCTTCGGGCCCGGGAGGCCCTCCCATCTGAACACTCAGTCTCCACGCTTCCGGGCTTGAAGTGAGTAGAGGAAGGGCAGGGTCGATCCGCACGAGGCTCTGTCCATCTCCGTCCGCTGCTTCGGGCCACGGATTTCCATCATTGTATGAGACGCTTTCGATGACTTGTCCGGCAGCGTCAATATAGGTGAGAGTCTCGCCATCGTTATCAAGATTCCCCTGATA
>CALBVA010000050.1 GCA_937969125.1 uncultured Verrucomicrobiales bacterium
AAATCTGCTGAATGGAACAGCGTTCACTTCACTGTCTCTGGCGGAGCGGTCGTGCCCATCGAGCTGAACGGTCTCCCGGAATCTGCCGCCTTCGATCCGAGCCTCACCACACGTCCAGCCGTCGTCGGTGACCTCCATCGCGCTTTCCTTCCCGCCAGCGGCCAATGCCACCTCGCTTGGCAAAACGGACGAAAAGCGGGCGATGGAAAGCTCTTCTTCACCACCTCCTCCATGGGCGAGATCTCCGTCGGAGCCGGACTGCTCAACCAGATCGAGACCCTCACCGTGAAGGCCCTTCAGGGGTCGCTTACTTCCCTGAATCTCCAGACTGCAGGTGATGGAGAAGTCCTCGCCATTGAGGGACCCAATATCCTCGGCTGGTCGATCAACGACGCGGGCCTCCTTGCGATCTCGCTTAACCGTCCAGTCGAGAAGGTGGCCTCCTTCCACATCCGCTCGCAAACCGCTCTCAATGCCCTCCCGGTTCAAGCGGAGCCACTCCGCTTCACTCCCGTCGGCGCGGTGCGGCATTCCGGATACCTTCGCATCTATAATCGCGGCGCGGTTCGTATCGAGGTCATGAAAACCCAGGGCCTCACCCAGCTCTCGCCTGATCAATACCCCGAGGCCACCGCCTTGCCGGAGTCCCTTCGCCAGGTTTTCCACTACCGCTTCCCTGCGCAGGATCGCGCCTTCACCATCGCCGCGGAGCGAGTGAAGCCGGAGATCAATCTCTCCCAATCCCTCAGCTACACTCTCACTGAAACCGACCGCGTCCTGCATGCGAATCTCGAACTGGAGATCCGCGAAGCGGCCATCCGCGAGTGGGAGCTGAGCGCCCCCGGTGATTACTCCGTGGTTTCCGTTACCGGTGCAGACGTAGCGGACTACGTCGCGAGCCAGCCGGAAAAAGGACGCCGCCGGATTAAGGTCATCTTTGGAAAAGAAGTGGCGGGTCACCGCCTCATCCGCCTGCACCTCGAGAAAAATGAACCCGCGAAAGCCGGCTCTTGGCAGCTCCCTGTCCTCACCTATCCCGGAAGCCAAGCCGTGCGCGGTGAAATTGGCGTGAGTGCCGCTGCCGGATTCCGCATCACTCCGGGCACTGTCGATGGCCTCTCCGAGATGCCGCTTAATCAGCTCCTCAACCGCAGTGACGACCTCCAGCAGGCCTTCCGCATCCGCGGGGAAAAGTGGTCCGCCGCCCTCGCGGTCGATGCTCTTAGCCAGAACGTTCAGGCCGATGTCTTTCACCTCTATTCGCTCAAGGAAGGCCGCGCCTACGTCAGCGTTCTCCTCAATTATTTTGTCACTGGTGCTCCCGTCAATGAGTGGGAAATCTCCCTGCCGGAAGGATTGGAAAACCTCAGCGTGGATGGTCGTGATGTCCGGGATTCCCTGCGTGATGGTGATGTCGGGACCAATCTCACCGTCCCCCTGCATCGCCCCGTCATGGGAGCCTACCAGCTCCTCATCACCTATGAGCAGCCCGCCAATGAGTCCCTCACTCTCGGCTCACTCACCCCGCTTGCGGTGCAGGGTGAACGGGGCTTCGTCCAGGTCGTTAGCCCCGGACAGGTCGGCCTTACCGACCTCACCGCTGATGAAAAACTCATCAAGCTCGATCCACTCGAACTCCCCACCGAATACCAGCTCATGTCCCATGCGCCCACTCTCGCGGCCTGGCAATACAACTCCCGGCCCTTCGCGCTCGGCGCAGAGGTCTCGTGGTTCACGCGGGGTGAGATTGCCAAGCAGATCGTGGAGTATGCCGACTTCACCAGCCGCATCGCGCGGGATGGGGGAGTAGTCACCCAGTCTGTCTTCCACGTTCGCACCCGCGGTAGCCGGACGATCGGACTCGAAGTTCCCAAGGGCATCCTCATTCGCGAAGTGAGCGTCGCCGGAGAAAAAGTCACCATTCGCGAATCGGGGGATCAACGCCTCATCCCGCTTCCCGCATTGGTGAGCGCGCAGGCACCGGTCCGCATTGAAGTCCGCAGCAGCATGAGTCCGTCGGCTTCTGGTGAACAGATCCGCATCACCGCCCCCACCATCGGCGGCACCACTCGGCTTCTCACGAATTGGAAAATCATTCCCGATTCCGGCCACGTCCTCGAGCCCATCGGAGCCAGCGGATTGGAACTCCTCACCTCGTATGTCAGTCAAAGCGGCTTCACCTGGATCGAGCAATACGCCCTCCTCAGCTTCACACTGCTGGTCATCACCTGGATCTTTGGCACCCTCGTCATGCGCGTGCGAGCTGGGGTTTCCCTCATCGGTGCTGCTCTCGTGCTTTTCGCTGCTGCGGGTGCCTTTTACCTCTCGGCAAAGGGCTTCGCCCAGACCTCCGCCCTTCCGGATGCTCTCGAATACTCCGTCCCGGTCACCGCTCCCGGTCAGGCCCTCGCGGTGATGGTAGCGCACGTGGAGGAGGACGCAGTGAGCGTTTCGGATCTCGGTCTTTTCCTTCTCCTGCTCGCCGTCGGCCTCTTTTATCTCGCCTGGAAGTTGCCTTCCCACCGTGGCCTTATTGTCCTCGTTGGCGGCCTCGTCCTGACGGTGGGATTACTCAGCTTCGTCACCGGCGCGGGTTGGTTCTTTGCTCTTCTCGGGGTGCTCATTCTCATCCTCTGGTGGAAGGGCGTGCGGAGCCGACTGGAGATTTGGAAGGATCTCTTCCGTCGGGAGGATGATGAACCGGAGGTCGCGGATGAACCTGAGTCGCCTTCCGGACTGACCGCACTTCTCGTCGCGGCGCTCCTAGCCTTATCCTTTAGTAACGCTCGCGGAGAGACTGCCGACTCCCTCACTGAGACCTGGTCCATCGCCGACCAACGCCTCAGCGCTTCCGCCGAGATTACCGTCACCGGAAAGGCTGGGGAGGAATTCCTCCTTCTTCGATCACCCGCCACTTTGACCTCCTTCGAGGGCGAAAATCTTAAAGTCGTTGCTGGAGAAAAGGGCTACCGTCTGATTCCGCTCGTTGATGGATCACACCGCGCAACCTTCACTTATCAGGCACCGGCCACCAATCCATCCGATATCAAAACTGGTGTGCCCGTCCTCACCGGACTCGCCGCCGTGCGCTCGCTCACCGTGAGCTATGAAGCGGCGGGTTGGTCAATTGAATCCTCATCCGCCGTGCGCACCCGCGTCCTGAAAGGAAAGGGAGGGAAGAGTTCGACAAAACTCTGGCTCGCTCCGGAGGCCAATTCCTACCTCGTCCTCCGTCCCAAGGCTCGCGATGTCTCAGGCGAGGCTACGCAATTCTACGCCGAGCTCAGCCAGCTTTTTGTTCCCGGACCCGGCGTGGTCGATGGCCGTCATCAGGTCCGCATTCGTCCTGCCCAGGGACAGGTCCGCGAGCTCGTCCTTACGGTGCCAGAGGGTTTCACCATTAGCGAAGTGAGCGGGAAGCCGATTGGTTCGTGGCGTTTCGATCCGGAGCAGCGACTCCTCACCGTCGCGATCACTCCGGTGCAGTCGCAGCCTTTCCAGTTCTTCGTTGAGAGTCAGCGCAGCCTTGGTGAGCTTCCGGCGGAGGTCTCCGTGGCTCCCATGAGGGTGAGGGGAGCTGCCGGAGAAGTGGGCATGCTCGCCCTAGCCTTCGGGCGCGAGGCCCAGCTCGATCAAGACACCCCAATCGGGATGTCCTTGGTCAATCTCGCTGACTTCGACGGCGGGCTTCTCCCGCGTGACCGAGAGAACAAGCCCACTGCAAATCTGCAAAAGGCTTACCGTTACGCCAAGGCTGAGGCTTCTCTGAAAATCAAGGTAGCGCCCGTCGCGCCGGAAGTCAGAGTCAGCACTACGCAAACGCTTTCGATCGGTGATGAACGGACGGTATTGAATGCCCAACTCACCGCGACCATTACTCGTGCCGGGGTCTTTCGTCTGAGCTTCCCACTTCCGACGGGCTTCGAGGTGGAGTTTCTCTCCGGCCCGGCTCTCAGTCACTGGGCCGAGACCGAAGAGGGTGGGAAGCGATACGTCACCATGAATCTTAATGGGAAAACCCTCGGGCAACATGCCTTCGCGGTCGTGCTGACCAGCCCTACACCCAAGATGCCCGTGGCCGACTGGGCCGTGCCGAAGCTCGTGCTGCGCGAGGCCGCTCGTCAGTCTGGTCAACTCGTCCTCGTCCCGGGGCGGGGGATTCAACTTCGTGTCGAAAAGCGAAAGGATGTTTCCGCTCTCGATCCCCGAAAGATTGGTAAGACCCAGTCGGGAGCCTTGGCCTTCCGCCTCCTCCAGAAATCCTGGGACCTGGGCTTGGCTATCGATCAGCTCGACCCTTCGATTGCCGCCGCCATTCTCCATGATGTCGAGCTGCGTGAGTCGCGCTCGATGTCGCGGATTGATTGCCGCTTTGAAATCGACAACGCCTCCCTTCGCGAACTCGGAGTCAGACTCCCCGGCTTGAGCGAAGTCGATGCCCAGACCGTGCGGGCCTCCGGCGTTGAAGTACGAGACATCCTGAAGGTCGAGGAAGACCTCTGGAAGATCCGTTTCAAGCGCCGAGTCATCGGGGGCACTCTGGTGCGAATCGAATATGAGCAGAATAGCGAGATTCGTGAGATCCAAACCATGCTCGTCCCGGACGCGAGACAGCAGGAATCATTCCTCTCTTTCCGCCCGGGAGCCCGACTCGAGGTCACCGTCAACTCAGCCCCGAATTGGGCTGCGGTCGATTGGGTGAATCTGCCTAAAAATCTGCGCCAGATTGACCGCAGCGGAGCACCTGCAGCCTTGCTACGCAGTCGCCGTCCGGCAGCTGCGGTGGAGGTTTCCTTAAAGAGTCACGCCGTCGTCACCGCCTCACGCATCCGGGTGGTGAAGGGGCAATTGCTCACTGTGGTCTCACCAACGGGTGAATTGATGAATCAGGCGGAATTGAAGCTCGAAGCCAGCCAGCGAGGATCGCTCACTCTGACTCTCCCACCGAGCAGCCGACTCTTCGGAGTCTTCGTTAACGGCGAGAGTGCCAACGTGGTTCAGGATGACGAAGCCTACCGCTTCCAGGTCAGCGGCGATGCTGGCGGCACGGAAGCGCGGGTGAGATTCACCTACTCCACCAGCCTGAATGGTGTGGCCATGGATGATCTGGATCTGCAGGCCTTCAAGATTGGGGAACCATTGGAAAATGTCACTTGGACGATTTCAGTGCCGGAGGGATTTGTGATCGAAGGCGCGGCAGGGGATCTGGATCTCATCGATCGCGAGGATGAGGGCCGCATTTCCCAGTCGGAATACCTCGCCATGGTGAAGTCAGCCGGGACCGGCAAAGAGGCCCAGGCTCTCGCCCGCCTCAGCAAGGTTTCCGATTACCTGCAAGCCGGTGAACAGGAGAAAGCCGCCAAGACTCTGGAACAGGTTTCCAATGGTTGGGGCCTCGATGCTGCTAGCAACGATGACGCCCGCGTGAAACTCGAAAGCCTCGTCACCCAGCAGGCCGTGGTGGGATTGAACACCCGCCGCCAGCGGATGTATTTCGACAATATCACCGAGGGCAAAAATCTCGACGTCCAGCTCGCCGTCGATGAAAATCCCGTCTTCGCGGGTAAGCTGAACTTCGGTCGTGAGGACTATCAAAAAGTCCTGCAAGGAAATGACGCCACGGTGAACCGCATGCTTAGCACCATCGCGCAAAAGTGGGTCAAGCACCAACGCCTCACCGAGCCTGTCAGCCAAATGCTCGATCCCGTCATCCCCACCGGCGGGAAGAGGGTGACCTTTACAAGAGAACTTCAAGTCAGCGGCAACAAGCCCCTAAAGCTCGCCTTGGACGTCGAGCCTGAGGTAAAGGGGAGCTCGCTTGCAGGGAGGTTCTGGTTGCTGACACTGATCGTGGTTTGCTTGGTCTTTCACCGCTCATTACGGCAAGAGTCCTAAGATTTCTCTTCGCAGCTTTTTGGGTCATCTCATCAGCCCTACGGCGTCCGGATAATCGCCAGCCAGTCGTCCTCGCTCGGAGCTTTGATGTTAGGGGCGGTTTTCCATTCGAGGTGGAATTGAATGAGGCCGTCGCGGGGGTTGAAGAACTGAATGGTGCGCGGCTCCTTTGTCGGGGGTAATTGGAGCTGGGCTTCGCCGCCTTTGGGGAGATAGACGAGGGTGACCTTGTCTCCACTGAGGCAGTAGATGGAGTTGTTATTCTTGATGTTCCCGACGAGGTGATCGGCGGGCTTCATTTCCCAGAAGGGGATCTGGTTTTCCTGGAAGAAGGTGAGGGCGTGGCGCGCGTAATTCCATGATTGATCGCGCGAGCGCCAGTCTTCGCAGATGAGGTCATTCTCCGGGAGCTTATATCCGAAGTAGTATTCCACGCCCCAACCGCCGCCCATGAGATTCCCCCAGAGGACCTGGCGACGGATGTCGTGGATGGAGGGGCCTTTGTAATCCTTCCCGACGGCGGGCATGCCCGGATAACCGGGGTCGGCAGGCATTCCCCAATGCGCGGTGCCGGGTTCGTCAAAGGCAATGGCCCAGGGCTTCCCAGCTTTCGTAGATTCGTGATACCACTTTACGGTCTGCGAGTGGACGTCCTTTACGCGGGAGTTTTGCAAGGACACTCCGGTGAAGGGAGCGGTGTTGAGGAGCGGCTTGTAAACTTCATCCTGCTGGCCGGGGAAGGTGTGGATGACGAGGTGGTGGTCGTAGGGATCGACCGCCCGGATGAAATTCGCCATGTCCATTTGCTGCTTCGTGGTCTGGGTGTTTTCCTCGCCGAGGTTCCAATTCAGCGCGAGGTGGTGGCCGAAGCGGGCAATGATTTCCCGGCAGTAAAGCTTCCGCTCGGGGCCGAGGTTACCGCCGTCGAGAGAAGTGGGGACATGGCCGGGCTTGGCGCGTTTGTCATTGTCATGGCCGCGGTTGTGATCGTCCATCTCGGTCTCCTGCAGTTTGAAGTGGAGGAAGAGACCCTTCGCCTGAGCATGAGTGAAGACGATGTTCCACTGGTCCAGCTTCGAGCAGTCGTAGGAGAATTTGTCGTCGCGGGAAGTGAAGGGCCAGACGTTGTCGCCATCGCCGCCGGCATTATAGGGGAGGAAGGAGAAGGCATTCATGCCCTTTCCAGAGAGGTAGTTCAGCGCGCCAATGAGGCCTTTTCCTTTTCCGCCCTGCCAGGTCGGGTCGCCTTCCTTCCAATCGCGAAGGTGCTTCGGGTAGGTCTTGAGCGGGACATTTTTCTTTCGCGCGATGGTGCCGTCGAAGTCCTGGTAAGCGAGAAGGGTCTCGGGGGCATCGGCGCCGGCCTGGAGGAAGTAGCGCTGCGATCCCGAGAACTGGAGGTGGTGCTTATCGACGTAGGTAAGACGGCCTTCTTTGTAGAATCCCGGAGCGTCCTTCGGGGCGGGGGAGATGGTGATTTTTCCATCGCGACGATACTTCGGGTTGAGAACCTTTGGGTTGCCGAAGTAGGACAGCGGGTTCGCCAAGGCGACGTCAGGATGACTCGAGAAGATCGCGCTGTAGCTCCACTCGCCGGGTCGATCCGGGGAGAAGTGAGCCCGCCACTTTGTCCCGGATTGCGCGGAGGATTCTGCTGCGTTCCCATCAGCAGCGAAGTATCCGGGAACAAGATATGAAGGAGTGCCAGAGCTGTGGATGAACAAAACGGATAGCGAATAATCCCGAAAAGGATTCGGCTTGAGATCCTGCTCATGGGCAAAAGGTCCATCGATGGTCAGAGTGACCGGCTGCCACTGGGTGTTCGCTCCGGTAATGGTGACCGAGCCATCACCGTCCGGCTGGCGGGGTTCCACGAGAGGGGCTCTTTTACTTGGAAGCTCAGGGGCGAGATAATCGCCTTTAGCGAGGACAGCGGTGAGGGTTTCGTTATCCGCTGGAAAGAAGGAAATTTCCTCCCAACGAGCTCGCGAAAATTCCTTCCCATCTACTGAGGCGACTTTGGCTTTCACTTTGATGACGTCGCCGAGATTGATCTCAAGATTTTCAACAGCCTTCGCAAACTTAGGCCCGCTCTTCATCGCAGCTTTCGATAAGGGAGCGGTGAATGTCAGGACCTCGGCATCATTAATGAAGACCTGATAGCTCGACTGTCCATCGTTCTCACCGACGGCCTGGAGTCGAAGGTTGTACTTGCCGGAGACTCCCGAAAAAGTCGCAGAGGTTTCAGCTTCCTTATTGTGGTGCGGATGGATCGCGAGCCACTTGCCTTGATCGAGGTAGAATCCGCCCTTCGCCGGAAAGTCGGAAGCCTTGAGGTCAGTCCCGAGCTTCTTGTTTCTATCCGCCTTCAGTTTCTCCAGAATCCACTTCTTCAAAGTCGAGGAACCGCGCCCATACGGCTTCGGAAGATCGACAATGTCCCGCGTCTGGATGCGGGGAGGCTTACCCCAATGCTTCGGGAAGGCCGGGCGTCTCTTTCGCTTCACCGTCTTGGCTTGGCCAAAAGGTGTCGGCAACTTGCAGCCCCAGCCACGACTCGCGGCACCTTTCCCGGCTGGTGGCGTCGCCTCATCCGGCTTCGCGGTGGTGAGGATGAATTTATCAAACTCGAAGCCATCCTCCCGCATCGAAAAATGAATGCGGTGGGTCCCGGCCTTCGGGACATCGATCCAGATTTTTCCAAAGACGCCTGTGTGTGCTTTGGCGGTGCGTTGCTTGCTGTCCCAGGCCCATTCGTTCTTTTTGGTCCATTGCATGCGAGCGCCGGATTCGGGCCAGGTGCCATTGAG
>CALBVA010000051.1 GCA_937969125.1 uncultured Verrucomicrobiales bacterium
ATCGTCCCACCGGGACTCGGTGACGACTCCGGTCTCCTTGGATGTGTCGCCCTTGGTCAGCAACTTCTTGTGAAAGAGGCTGTCCGCGCCTAGCTATCGATCAAGGGACATACGCGCTCGTCCCTAAAATCCGGGCGCCCGTCCACTGTCTGCACGATTCGTTCATTGACGTGCGAGAACCTCCCGCTCTTCCGATAGCGGAGATCGCCTGAGGCAAAGTGACCCGCCAGGGCTCGTCGCGCCTGCTTCCCGAAGTTCGGCGGGTTTCCGTGTCTTACGTTGTCTTTGAAAATAACGAGATCACCCGCTTTCAGCACCATTCGCTTCACCTTGCCCTGAAGGTCCAGGGTGATCGGGCCCATCTCTTCTGTAAAGTCACAGAGCGGTATCCACGCCGTCACCATCTGGCTGGCCTCGCAAGTCTGCCAGCGCGAGTCCTCCCGATGCCAGTGGTAGTCAATCTCCCCCGGCGTCGCTTCACGTGCTTCTTCATAGAGCAGCTGATCATGCCAAAAGCGCACCGACTTCAGCTCGCCGGTTTGTTGAATGAGCCTCCCCAGCCGACCGTCCCGCAGGAGCTTCCCAATCGCCCCGCAAAAGAAAGAAGCATAGGGATGCTTTCGCGATCTCGCCCGGCAAAGTCGCGGCCTCGGCCAGTGAAACTCTGGTTCAGAATCGGTCTCGCCCCGGTAAAAGGCATCCTGCGCCGTCACGACTTCCGCGATTTCTTCCTTCGGAAAAAATTCCTTCACGATCAGGTACCCTTCACTCGCGAAGAATTCCCGACGTCTCTCTAACAGACGCATTGGACTAGCTCAGTTTCTCCTGTGCCGCTTTGAGTAGTTCGGCGGCCTTTTCTCGATTCCCGGCTGCGCCGCGTGCCATATCCGGCTTGCCGCCACCCTTGCCGCCCGCGATCGGAGCGAGGTCCTTGATGAGATTTCCAGCACCATGGCCGGCATTGTTACCATCCTCACCGCAGAGCGCGCCGAGGTGGAGCTTACTCCCATCATCCACGATGAAGAAGGCCGCCTGAGAAAAGTGCACCTTCTTCAGTCCATTCAGCAGCTCCTGTAAAAGTGCCGCTGGTCCCTCTGCCGAGAGCACGATGTTTTCGGTGAGATTTTGCTCGGCGAGGAGATTGTCAGCCATGCGCGCCGCGCCAGAAGTCTGCGCTTTCTTCACCGACTTTTCCGCGCTGATCGCTACCGCTTTGACTTCTGCTGCTGTCGCGTCATCAGCGACAGAAAATATCTCCGTATCTAACTTCGAGAGTTCGGCATTTGCCTTAGCTAGCTTTTCCAGAGCTTCGGATTTCTCAACAGCTTCCTTCTCTTGCTGCTCGGCCAGGTAGGCCTTCGCGGCTGGGCCGCAGACCGCTTCGATGCGGCGGATTCCGTTGGCAATCGCGCCCTCGGACTTGATTTTGAAAAGTCCGATGTCTTTCGTACTTAGCACATGAGTGCCTCCGCAGAGTTCCATGGAGTAGCCATCGAGTGTTTGTTTGCCTCCGCCGATCTGAACCACGCGGACCAAGTCGCCATACTTGTCGCCAAAGAATTGCATGATGTCTTCTCGCTCTTTGACTTCGGAGTGGGGGACCTCGATCCAGGAGACAATGTCATCCGCATCGATGGCCGCATTGACCCGCTCCTCGATCGCGATGATCTGAGCCGGAGTCACGGCCTTCGAGTTAAAGTCGAAGCGCAGGCGATCCGGAGAAACGCTCGAGCCTTGCTGAGATACTTCTGCAGAAACGACTTCGTGGAGAGCCCAGTGCAGAAGATGAGTCGCGCTGTGATGCGCTTCGATAGGAGCACGACGTGCGCCATCGATCGTCAGGGTCACCGAGTCTCCAACAGCCGGAGTCTCGCCCTCGATTTGGTGGGCAATCGCTCCTCCGATTTTTTGAGTGCTGGTGACCTTGGCCGATCCCAGAGTCCCGGTGTCGCCCTTCTGGCCACCCATCTCGGTGAAGAAGACCGTCCGATCAGTGATGACGAGATCATCGTGGACTTCTAGCACCGTGGCTTCGCAGGTTTCATTATCGAAGCCTACGAACTCTGTCTCCGCCTCTGTTGAGAGATCGAGGGCGCGTACCACTGTTTTCTTCTGCGCGCCACGGGAAAGCTCGCGGGCCTCCTCCATCCGAGCTTCCACAGCTGCTTCGTCTAAAGTGATCCCGCGTTCCCGGCAAAGCAGAGCGGTGAGATCGAGAGGGAAGCCGAAGGTGTCGTAGAGCTTAAAGGCTTCTTCTGGTGGGAATGCCGACTGACCAGAAACCACTCGCTCGAAGAGCTCTAACCCACGATCCAGAGTCTTATTAAAGCTCTCCTCTTCCGTCGCCAGCGTTTCCTTTACGACGGCGGCACGAGATTCGATTTCAGGGAACACCTTGCCAAACTCCTCCACTAAGGTGTCCACCAGCTCGGGAAGGAAGGGCTTGGAGCCATCGAAGCCCAGCGTGCGACCGTATTTCACGGCGCGTCGCAGGATTCTCCGCAGAACGTAATTCCGCCCGGTGTTTCCGGGAAGGATGGTATCGGCAATCGAAAAGCTCAGCGTCCGGATGTGATCGGCGATGACGCGGAAGGCGATGGCCTCTTCCAGAGATTTATGATCCGAACCAGGGTAGACATCGTGATACATCTTCCCGCTCAGTTCTTCCAATTTACGGAAGATGGGCTGGAAAACATCAGTCGCATAGTTGGTCGGCTTTTCTGAAAAGTCGGTGAAGCCCTTTGTATTCTGAATGAGCGAGCAGGCCCGCTCGAAGCCCATCCCGGTATCGACATGTTTTGCCGGGAGATCACGGAAGGTGCCATCGGCTTCAGCATTGTATTGGATAAAGACGAGGTTCCAGATCTCGATGCACAGGTCTGAATCCATGTTCACCAGCTTGCCGCCCGTGTCGCCATTCGGAGTCATGTCCACGTGGAGTTCGGAGCAGGGGCCACAGGGACCGGTCTCACCCATCATCCAGAAGTTATCCTTCACGTTTCCATTTACGATGTGGACCTTCGGATCGAGTCCCTTGCTTTCGAAAAGCTTCGCCCAGATGTCCCAGGCTTCTTGATCGAACTCGGAAGGATCACCTTCGCTTGGTGCATAAACGGTCGCGTAGAGTCGCTCTGCCGGGCAGCCCCAGCGCTCCACAATGAGTTCCCAGCCCCACTCGATCGCTTCCTGTTTGAAGTAATCTCCAAAGGACCAATTCCCCAACATTTCGAAGAAAGTGTGGTGGTAAGTATCGTATCCCACATCCTCCAGATCATTGTGCTTCCCGC
>CALBVA010000052.1 GCA_937969125.1 uncultured Verrucomicrobiales bacterium
CCCCACCAAGCTGAGTCAGCTTGAGCGCATCCCGTCACCCCTCAATCTCCTGAAGGGGACTTCCAGAGGGCCGGTCCCAACCCCTCCGGGGAGCAGGGGTGGACTCTGCGTGTCCGGATATCAAAAGCCTGAGAAACATAAAACACTGTCAGAGCAAGCGTTTGAGAAGAAAAGTTGAAGTGAACTTCAATTTGCGGTTGACTGCCTTCTCATGGAAGTCGCGGTAGGGCAAGCGGGGGCATCGCCGTCCGTCTTCGCAAGGATGCTCGGACTTCGGAGGTTGCAGCCCCGCTGCCTACGCTATAGCGTTCGCTGAAGAAAATGGAGGCCTACTACGAACCAGATGAGCGAATCATCGCTACAACGATCCCTCCATTCGATCGCAGCAAGAAGACGTCACAAACTCAGTTTCGCCTCAAGGAAGATGGCACAGTGACCTTCCGAGAATTTCGACGCAGAGGTATCGAGTTCGAGATGATTGATGAGTGTCAGTATCGCGTTTCGCCAAGCACCATTGCATCTCTGGTCTCTAACGTTTCCAAGTTATTGAAGCTTTCCGATTCCATGCCCGTGGTTGACGACTCGGGAGCCCGTGAGATCGCATTGCACTCCGCTGACGGTATTTACGAGTCGATCCAATTCCCGAATGGCGGAGGGCGTAAGCATCCGAATAGAGCTTCATTTGAAAGTGTGTGGAGGCAGTTGATCAACGGCGTAAACAAAACCAACAGCGAGCAAGACATCGATCTCAACACCTGACCCTTGGCGAGTCGAAAGCTTCACGACCATTCAACCATCAACCCAGAAATCGGAGTCCACCCTCGGTCAGGTGTGAGATGATTTCGACGTGCCAAAAATTATGCGAACTCTGATCTTACTGCTGGCTCCTGCTCTTCTTTGTGCTGAGGAGCTGGACCTTCCGAACGGTTTTGAGGTTGAGAAGGAGCGTCCAGATGTTCCGCATAGTTTTTCTGCTCTCAGGAAATACTACAAAGAAAAAGATGACATTCAGGGTAGGTATCGCGTTCGATTTTCCGAAGCACTGAAGTATGCAGATGCAGCTGAAGTTCTGTTGCTGAGTTTCACTCCTGACCGAGAGATTCCAGAGGGCAAGGAGAGCGAGTATCTGTTGATTTCCCCGTATGGTTCTTACTCGAAGATCATTGAGAGAAAGAAGCTGACAGGAGAATCATTGACTGAGTGTCGAAGCAAGACAGTGAAGTTACTTCAGGAGCCATATTTAGCAGGCCCATTGTGTCATTTCCCGATCCATGGTATTCGATTATTCCGTGGCGAAAAATTGATATTCGAGACCTCGCTATGCTGGCATTGCAGCAACTACTTCATCAGGTATCCAGACGACTTCGACGAGGCATCATGGGTTGGGTTCGCTAGTGATGACCTAGAAAAATTCTTGAAGAAGGAGTTGCCAATCCCTCAAAGTGAGATTGATCGCTTTAACGCCAAATATGGCAAAAAAACCAACAAGGCACAACAAGGCGGCGCTGAGCAACCCGCTACCGCTCCAGAGTCGAAGTCGGAGGGTAGCAAAAAACCTAAACCAGAATCGGAGGGGCGCTCACAGTAGCGGGTGCCAGGCCTTCGACGTTGCGAGGAGTTTTAAAAAACTCTTCCGGCACATGCGCGGGAGGGTGGATTGAGCTGAGCGGGATTGACATTCGGCGGGTTAACGGGCTCATTCCCAAAGTGGGTGAGCGACATGGCATTTCCTGGAAGCGAATTTTAATCGGGCGATGGTCGTGGAAACGCCCCTTTTACAGCGCAACCGTTTGCTACCTTGCCCTTGCGCTTTTCGCCTACTTTGCTGCAGACAGCCTGATTTTCCAACCTCCCGGAACACCCTATCCGGTCAAACGGGAGGGCTTTGTGAAAATCTATCCCGAAAATAAACTCAAGGGCTCCATCATTGCGGGATATTACCGCCCGCCGGAAGCAGGGATGCCAACCATTCTCTGGTCACATGGTAATGCCCAAAACCTCGCTTCACTGACCTTTACCATGGATGGTCTTCATCAAATGGGCTTCGGTGTGATGGCTTATGATTACCCAGGCTACGGCGAAAGTAGCGGTGAACCCTCTGAGGAAGGCTGTTACGTGGCCGTTCGAATGGCCTACGACTTTCTTCTGGAGAAGGAAACGATGCCGGAACAAATCGTGCTCATCGGGCAGTCGGTGGGAACCGGTCCAACCTGTCACCTTGCAAGCGAGGTCCCAAACGGAGGAGTCATTCTCATCTCCCCTTTCCTGAGTGCCTTTCGCGTGATGACCAAGATTCCCCTCTTCCCCGGCGATCGATTTAATAATCTCACCCGCATCCGCGAGTTCGATACACCGCTTCTCATCATCCACGGGCAGAACGATCAAGTCATTCCGCAATGGCACGGACAGCGACTCTACGAGGAGTCAAAATCCGAGTCGAAGACCTTCGTCTCGGTGGAAAATGCCGGGCATAATGACCTCTTCATGAAGGAATCGATCAGGCTCACCGAGGCTATTCGAGAATTTGTAGCGCAGTTTCGGAAGAGTGGAAATGGGAAAGCTCGAAAACGCTAAGTCCTGAAGGATTGATTGGGAGTAGCTTACCACCAATCAACCAAGATCGAGGAAAGACGAAGAGTCATCTTTGAAAGCCATTTTTAGTCTGTTTCAGTTTTCCTAACCCATGAGTTCCACCTCCTTGACATGATACTGTTCCTTTGTTGACCCGACCTAATACATGCCCTCGGCTGACTTTTGATCCTACTTCACGACACCTCCTGATGCTATTAGTCGCTTCGTTAGCACAGGGCCAAATCTCCACACCCATTGCTGCAGCACTCCATCCGCACCTTTCGGGTAGAAGTTGGACTTCAGGGCACCTCCGGTAACCTCTTTGAAGGGCACCTCCGGTAACCTCCCCGTTG
>CALBVA010000053.1 GCA_937969125.1 uncultured Verrucomicrobiales bacterium
CGGCATCGGCCTGATCGTCGGAGGACGAGCATGAGGCGAAGCCGACCGCCAAGGCCGGGATGAGGGCAAAGAAAAAGCGCTGCACCCCGGGAAAATACAGGGTCAGCGCTGAATCTCAAGGACGGAGAATCCCGATCGATCTATGACTCGACCGACGTCCAGGAGGCATTGGCCTCGGACGAAGCGACGACCGCGTCAATAAAAGCCATTCCGCGGATGCCGTCATCGATCTTGGGATAATCGGTGACTTTCGGATCCGGAGTCTCACCGGCATCGAAGGCGCGGATGTGATCGGCGAAGTTGCGATAGATATTGGCAAAGGCCTCCAGGTATCCCTCAGGGTGACCGAAGGGTGTGCGCGAGTTATAAGCGGCGACCTCGGAGATGTAGTCATTACCCGTGCGATAAATCTGTGTAGGTTCACCGAGGCGATGGACAAGGAGCGTATTCGGCTCGATCTGGTGCCATTCAATGCCGCCGGTCTCGGAATAGACCCGCAAGCTGAGGTTATTCTCACAGCCGACGGAAATCTGGGAGGAATGGAGGACGCCCTTCGCGCCGCCTTTGAAGCGGAGGAGGACATTGCCATCATCATCCAACTGGCGCCCCGGCACGAAGGCGGTGAGGTCGGCTGCGAGTTCCTCGATCTCCAAACCGGTGACATACTCGGCAAGGTTTTCAGCGTGCGTCCCGATGTCTCCCATGCATCCGGCAGCACCGGAGCGCTTGGGGTCGGTGCGCCACTCGGCCTGCTTTGCCCCATCCTGTTCCAGTGCGGTCGCGAGCCATCCCTGGGGATACTCAACGACGACCTTGCGGATCTTCCCGATCTCGCCACTCGCGAAGAATTCGCGGGCCTGCTTGATCATGGGATAGCCGGTGTAGTTGTGGGTAAGTCCGTAGAGTTTGCCGGATTTTTCAATGATCCCCTTCAGCTCAATTGCCTCGTCCTTGGTAAAGGTGGCGGGCTTGTCCGAGAGAACGTGGAAGCCCGCTTCGAGGGCCGCCTTGGCCGCCGGAAAGTGCATGTGATTCGGCGTCACGATAGTCACGAAATCCATGCGCTCACCGACGGGCAGCGCGGCTTCCTTCTCCATCATCTCCTCGAAAGTGCCGTAGCAACGGTCCTCCGGAAGCATGAAGTCTTCACCGGAAGCCTTGGATTTTTCCGGAGTCGAGCTGAAGGCACCGCAGACGAGATTGATTTGCTGATCGATGGCTGCCGCGATCCGGTGGACCGCGCCGATGAAGGCATCCCGGCCACCGCCGACCATGCCCATGTTGATTTTACGTTTCATGATAATGAGATGAGTTATTGGTTATCGCCATCGAAGGCAGAATCGAACATGCCGCCTTCGTTGCTTGGAAAGTCGAGCTTCCGGGTAAAGGCACAGCTTTCCGTGGCACCGTGGAAGCGCTCCATGCGACCGTCCTCCCACTCGACCGAGAGCGGGCCGGAGTAACGGATGTCATTGAGCGCGACCATGATCTCTTCGAAGTTAATGTCGCCACGTCCCACCGAGCGGAAATCCCACTGGCGGCGAGCATCACAGAAATCAGTGTGACCGCCGAAGACGCCCACGGTGCCGTCACCGTGACCCCACCAGACGTCCTTCATGTGGCAGTGGTAGATGCGATCCGGGAACTCGCGCAGGAAACGGACGTAGTCCACGCCCTGGTATCCGAGGTGCGACGGATCGTAATTAAAGCCAAAGCGCTTATGACCTTTCACAGCTTCGACGGCGCGCTGAGCGGAGGCGATGTCAAAGGCGATTTCAGTCGGATGCACCTCAAGGGCGAAATTAACATCATGCTCCTCGAAGGCCGCGAGGATGGGCTCGAAGCGCTTCGCAAAGTCATCGTAACCCTTTTGCAAGTAAGCCTGATCCGTCGGCGGGAAGGCGTAGAGAGCATGCCAGATACTCGATCCAGTGAAGCCATTGACCACTGCACCGGTGCCGATCTGTTCGCGGTCCGCCATGTAATCCTTCCCGGCATCGATGAAGAGCCGGCAGGCCTTGGCGGTATCGATCATTTCCTGCGCCGCCCGCTGACGGACGCCCTCCGGATCACCATCGCCGTAGATTTCCGGCGAGAGGATGGCAGCGTGACGCTCATCGATGTTGTCGCAAATTGCTTGGCCGACGAGATGGGAAGAGATGGCGAAGCAGGAGAGATCGTTCTTTTTCAGAAGATCCCAACGCCCCTGAATGTAGCCGGGCTCATTGAGAGCGGCCTGAACATCGAAGTGATCACCCCAACAGGCGAGTTCGACGCCATCGTAGCCCATTTCCTTAACGCGAGGCAGGAGGTCGGCGAGTGGGAGGTCGGCCCATTGGCCGGTGAAGAGAGTAACTGGTCTTGGCATGGTTTTTTGGTTGGTTTTGTGAATCTGCGTCATCGGAACATTGGGCGTGAACAAAATCTGTGAAACCCTTTTTGAATCCGTTCAAATCTGTGCTTGAAAATTTAAAGAGAGACTCTCTTCACCTCAAGAGAGGAAGGCCTGAATTACAAAAGTAAGCCCAAGGGAATTCCTGAAATCCGCAGGTAGTTTAACAACTTGCCCAACTTCGCTGCCCCTCAGTTTTTCACTGCTTTTCACTTCACACAGATTCCCTACCCCTACCCCTGCGCCTCCACAAATCCTTCAAACTTCCCCACCATCCCCTCATAAACCTCTATCGCTTCCTCCTCCGGCTCAATCGTCCTTCCCTCCTTCACCT
>CALBVA010000054.1 GCA_937969125.1 uncultured Verrucomicrobiales bacterium
GCCAAGATTGATATTGATCGCGCGGGCCGCAGAAGGCGACGACGCGAGCGACTTTGGTGTGCTTAGCGAGTCGGGAGGCAGTGGTGGATTTCTACGAAAGCTCCGAAAATTGCAGCGACGAGGATGGCTCCGCGGTCATGGGGTTCGAAGGTCTCTTGCAGCTCCGAAGGATCGGGTAGAGGGGGCTTTCATTCACCGGTCTCAGGATCGATCCCGCCGATGGCAATCGCGAAGGGCTCCCCGCGCGGCGTTACTTGATGTTTCTGAGTTCGGCAAGTTTAGCTTTCAGGGCTTCGATCTGGGCTTGCTGTTCTTGCATGCCGTTGATCAAGACTGGGATGAGATCGGTATAGGTGACGCCGAGGGTTTTGTCTTCGTCGCTGCCGATATTGACGGCTTCTGGGATGACCGCTTGAAGCTCCTGTGCGATTAGGCCGATCTCACTTCCTGCATCTGGCGTGGTCTTCCAATTATAGCGCGTGGGGCGGAGGGCCATGACTTCGTCGAGCCCGTAATCGAGATCCTCAATCTTGGTCTTTAAGCGCTCATCGGATGAGCGAATCGTGCCGTGTAAGGCATAAACTGCTTTCCAGGCGAAGCCGGAGTCACCGAGAAAAATACCGGTATCTGAGCCATTTGCGGTCGCGTTGGTGGCGTTCCTGAAGGGAAGAATTCGATCTTCACGCAGGACGATTTTTTGACTTCCAAAAGAGTAGATCGTCAAATCGCCAGCCGGGCTAGTATCGATTCCGGCTCGGATTTCCCGCGGTGAACTATCATCGAAGGAGAAGATGCCGAAGTCGGGATCGAGCGCGAAGTGACCCTCCTTCAAGGTAGCGCGCACGGGGACGCCGGCGGGTGGTGGATCAGTCACGCTAAAGACCTCGCTACCGCCGACCTTGATGGTGGCAGGTTGGCCGGCAGGCACGGTCCACGTTCCGGTCAGTTCGGAGGTTTCCTCTGCGAAGTTTGCTTTGAAGGCAAACGGGCCGGAAAGAATTTGCTGGCGAGGCTCCAGAGGGGTGCCGCCATCGACCGAGATACTGAGGAAAACGGAGTCGGAATTGCCAAAGGCGTTTTCGATTTCGCGTGGAGGATCGGTGGTGTCCGAGGGCCCCAGGATGACGTTAAAAAACCCGTTCGAGGTGTTTGCGGTGATGCTGAAGGGTCCCCAGAGAACATTGCCATCGGTGGCGGAGTCATGAAGCTGGAAGACCAGAGTGTGAGGCCCGTCAGTGAGGGCTTGGTTCGTTTCAGGATCAAGGAGCTTACCTTGATAGTTCAGCAAACCTGGCACAGCGCTAGCGGTGAGCACGAGGGAGGAGGTAATGGCGGCGAGGGTAGTTCTAATTTTCATTTGAGAAGTCATTTTCAGGGTTTACTCGGCAGGCGAGCGAGGAGCGAAACGGTGTGAGACCCAGATGAGGATATCGTCTGTGGAATCGAGATCGAAGTCAGCACTTTGCGGAATGGTGAGAGACCAATCGGTAGCGGCGACGGAGCGCTCCCTGAGGAAGTTCGCTTCGGTGTTCACATCCGATGGTTCGCGATCAGTGGTACTGGTGAAGACAAGGCTGACATCGGCCCGCTGCTGGGCAGAGGAGTTCCACGTCTGCCCGCCATCCAGGGTGAAGTAGTAGTAAAAAGGGAAGGCGCGGAATTCGTTTGGCAGGCGGGTGGAGTCCGGCTGTTCAAAGGCGGGGGCCTGCTGGGTGCGGACGTAGGTGGTGCCTCCGTAGCCGAGGCTGCCGACACGGATGTTCTCAGGATTCACGGTGCCGCTGGCGGGCAGGGCCGGGAAACGCGAGTCGATGACGCTAATCCTCAGGCCATTGATTTTGTCCAAATAATCGCCGCGGGTGATTTCCACCCCGCTGGGGCTGTATGAGGTGCCTTTGAAAAATCGCCCAGTGGCCTTTCGCACCGCGAAGGTGTCAAAGGGAATGACATAGGTGCCGGGCGAGTCTCCCAACTCAAAGGAAGCGAGGCGGCGACGGAAGAGCTCCTCCTTAGTGATGAACTCGCTCGTGGTAGTATCGAAACGGATGCCATCATCTGGGCCTTCCCCAGCGAAGGGAGCTAGGATGTCATCGCGCAGGGAAATCACATCCTGCACCGTGGTAAAGCTGGTGCTGAGATTTCCACCATTGAAACTGACCATGGCGGCAACGAAGTCCTCGAGCTCACGGAAGTTTCGCAGACGGAAAAGGTCCGCCGTTTCGAAGTCCCCAAAGATGAAAGGCTGATTCCATTTGTACTCGAGCGCCCGGACAGTGTAGAAGACCCATCGCTGGGCATTTCGAAAGGCGTTATCTGCCCGGAGAAGTGAGGCTTGCGAACGGAAGTAGTGAATGGGATCCGCAAAATAACGGTCATGCAAGTCAGCTGTGTCTGAGGCAATCTTGGCATCGAGGCGGGCGAGCTCGCGGTTAAGCAGGCTGACCCGGGCGATCGACTGTTGTTGTAAAGTGAGGGCTTCTTGGTAGTCGAGCTCGATGGAGGCTTGCTCCCGCTGGATGCCATTGAGATCAGCTGCAGCCTGATCGGCAAGCACCGCGGCGTCACCGAGGGCGAGCTTCCGATCGAGGAGAGCCGCTTGGGCATCAAGATTTCCTTCTGCAACCCCAACGGTGGTGGCGGCTGCGGTTTGAACGACTCCGTTCGCAACCCCTGCGCCGACTTTCACCCCGGCACTAATACCAAAGGTGAGGACGGTGTCGGCGGGATCAACCGCAGCGACGGTATCGTAGGCAGCTTGGGAAGCTGCAGCCGCAGCATTGGCGGTTGTGATGGCAGCGTAAAGTGGGCCAGTGGCGTCTTGGTAGTCGTTGAATGCGTTATTAATGAGTTCGGTCTGACCGCTGGCTTTCGTAGATGCCGCATTCAGGTTATCGAACTGACTACTGGCGAAACCTTTCTGGCGGTTAAGGTTGTCAACTCGGAGATTGGCGATCTCCCGCTCGCGTAAGGCATCATCCATCTCGGAACCGGGGACGGGGTTTTCGAGATAGTTGATGGGATTTGGCATTGCGAGATCGTCGGATACTTCCTGTGGAGTTTTACCAAGAATCTCGATGTAACGATCCTCGTAGGCGCTTTGCAACTTACCGAGTTCGGCGTGAACCTGGCTGGCGTTGCCTTGGTAGGTATCGAAGGTTGCCTTAGCGTCATCGTATGTCGATTCGGCGAAGGGAAGAGGTGAGGTGGAATTATTTTGAATCCATTTTTCGAGGCTGTCGTAGGAGTCGAAAAACTCACCCCCGTTTTGGGAGACAAAAGAGCGGATAAGAAGTAGGAAGTTCCGGTCGAAGCCCAGCGGATTAAAATTACCCCTCAAGGTTTCGCGGGAGTTGGCAAGTTCACCGAGGGCAGACTGGATCGCTTGGCGAGCATTGGAGATACCTGCGGGGTCTGACTCCGGCGGATTCACCTCGCTGAAGAGGGATTCGAGAATGTTCAGGGAAATGATGATGTCTTGATAGGTGGCATCGATGGTATTAGTGCCCTCGTCCTGGTCACCGGGGAGATTTCTGAGCGCGTAGAGACGAGTGAGTTCCGTAGCTTCTTCAGCGTAACCTTTCAGAATATCTAGAATGGCGACGTAGTCTTTATAGCCTTCAAAAAGCGTGCGATCAGCGGCGTCCTCCGTGGTGCCGGAGTCAGGATTGAAACGCGCAACATTGCTGGTGAGACTGCGAATGGGTTGAGTATCACGGAAGATGACGTGTGTGGGCGGGACTGATGAATCGAGCGCGTCAGCGGAGTCAGGGTCGGCTATGATGTCTGAGGAAAAAAGCTGCCCGTATGCCGCAAGCGCACGCTGGAACTGTGCCAGGGAATCCTGTGAAAGGAGGATCTCTTGATCGAGCACAGTGGTGCCGACCGGTGGAACCTGAAGGTCGAGGCGATAGCGGGCGGCGGTTTTTACATTGTTCTTGGCGAACTGAACTTCCGCGACAGCGAGGTCGTAATAGGCCTCAAGCAAAGTGGTGCGGACTTCAAAGTTATGCGGGTCATAGGCGAGGGCGTCCAGAAGCGGCTGGATTTGGCTCGCGAAGGCACTGCGCTCGGCATCGCCGAAAAGGTTGCCGATGTTTTCAGAGTCCGCGCGCGCCGTCGATCCGCTGCCAATATAGAGACTGTCTTGATAGCGGACGGCTCCACTAGTGGAGTTGTAAAGCGCACTTTGAGCCTCGGCGAGTTTGCTCTGAACATAGTCCTGATAGGGAACACGAAAGGCAACATGCTGACCAAAGCTGGAGCTGATCAAAGTGGCATTTTGAGAGGTCGGGGCGGGGTCGCTTTTGACATGACCGTTGAATACTGTAACGGATGCGGATCCAGTTTCATTGGTGAAAAGAGGACGCACAGAGCCAGTGACAGGCAGAGTGAGAGCGAGGAGAGTAGTGAGAAGAGTTTTCATTCCTTTAGGGTGATGGGGACGACTGGTTTATCGAAATTTGGGAGGTCGCGGATCAATAGGAACTCAGCGTTACGAGTCCAAGTGAGGTCACCCGTGCCGGTGTCGGTGACGCTTCCTATGATCTGATTGCTTGATACCGAGTATGGTGTCTCGTCTGGCACGGCGCGGAAACTCAGGTTGCGGCTAATGTTCTGCTCGCCAAAAAGCTTGGTCGCGGAGGTGGGCAGATCAGCAGCAGTAGCGGTGAAACCGGTCTCGGTGAGAGTAAGGTTGCTCAATGGGTAGTTGCCCGCCGGGACACTGCCCGAACCTGCGGCAGGGGCACTCACAAATTCCCCGCTCATCTTGCCCCCTTCACAGATCAGACAGAGGCGAAACGGTTGCTGGCTGTCTTTGGCCAGGATGGCACCGGACCAATAGGAATCATTGTCCACCAAGATCGTCGTATGCCGGGTGCGGCCCAGTGGGAGGTATCCGCGACCGGGTTCCAAATCGATAATGAAGGCCTCGCTATTCTCAAGTTCACCATCGTCAGCAAGGAGGATGGAAATAGTCCCCGTCCCGCTGGCTCCGATGTTTAAGGAATAGGTTCCCGGTAGCTTCCTGAAGTCGTCGGAATCTGTCGTCGAAAGATCGAGGACAGATATATTGATCGTTCCTGAAAAAGGTTTGTTTGAAGAGAGGCTGATTTCGAGAGCTCCGTCGCCCTCGTTCACGGTGGAATCAGTCTCCGAAAAACTGAGATTCGGCTGCTCTGGCATCGAGCTAGGTAAAAAAGGATCCGATTTGTTGTTCAGCTCATAAGCATCTCCAAAACCATCTCCGTCCGTATCAAATCCCGACATTCCGGTGGCGGTGGTTCCGATGATTGACTCTATGTAGTCGCTGAGATTATCGAGATCGGAATCCGGCGCATCAAACCTGAGAGCCGAAGTAATCCGATAAAAGCCCTTGTCATTCATCTGCTCCGGCGCGCGAAAGACGAACTGGTTCTGAGCGGCACTCCAACTAAGGACAGCTCTGGGATCGGACACGAAATCAAACTCCGAAAGCGGATCGGCGCTTTCCAGGCTCAAGGCGGTTACTTTATCCAGATCGTTGAGCGAAAACTGAAGGGTTACGTCAGAAGATTCGCGCTTCAACGATTCGATTTTGAGGTCTTGGGCTGAAACCGCCCCGATAGGAACGACAGCAGCCAAGAGCATTGGAAAATTGAGTTTCATGATAAATCTGGGGACAAATAGGATCTCTTACTAACCTCTACTAAGGAGCCTCGGACGATTCATTACACTTAAACTCAATTTTTTTCACAAGGCTCTCCCGGCTATGCGATTTGTGTGCCTGGTAGCTCTCAATCCCTTTATCTGTAATGGTTTTATAGTGGGTGAAGGAGGCGCAGTTTATGTGTTTTGGTCGCTTGAGCGCGCCCAATCTACGGCGAGCCATTCGTAAAACATGGCCGACACAAAATTTGAAAAACTGGTTTCCAAGATTTCGTGCGCATCAGTCTGAATACGATGAACTACACACGAGCTGACGATCAAAGAACAGTTTCTCTTTGTGGGTCTATGGGGCACCTCCGAAAACTTCATTTCTGAAGTCATTTTCCAATCGAAAGCAGGTTTCCAGAGGTCGATGCTTTGTTTACAAAAATGGTCTGGGTTACATGAGTAAGCCGTTGACGATTTTCGCTGGACTCAAATTATGCCTTGCTGACATAAAAATTGCTTAAGAATCCGCTTCGTCTCACCAGGGTCAATGGGTGCCTTATGCTTCTATCGAGCGAATCATCGAGGATAACAAGGAAGGCTACTATCGAGCACTTCGCACAACTCAGGCTACTTTCCACGAGCCCATCGTGAACTGGGAGCCATGGCTGCTCTTCTTCCTTCGTACGCTTTGGAAACAATGCGAAGTTCTACGTGGCAAAGTAGAAGATCACCGTGTGATACAAAGCCAACATCTCACCCCATTGGCTGCCAAAATTCTCACCCTTTTCCAGAACCATTCACAACTGAGTAATCGAGAAATCGTCGCCCTCACCGATTCAAATTCTAATACGGTTAAGGCAACTCTTTCAAAACTCGTGCAGGAACGACTCCTCCGCATTGAAGGAAAGGGAAGGTCGACAACTTATCGGCTTCTCTAACCACCTCGTATTCCAATGAGCGAAGAACTCCATCAGCAAATTCGTGAATTGGAACAGGAATGCCAGAGATTAC
The DNA here is from genome assembly GCA_937969125.1 of uncultured Verrucomicrobiales bacterium. Classification (GTDB taxonomy): domain Bacteria; phylum Verrucomicrobiota; class Verrucomicrobiia; order Verrucomicrobiales; family Akkermansiaceae; genus SW10. The sequence continues at coordinate 6,646 of CALBVA010000054.1, forward strand.
GCATAGAAAACGCCAAACTTAGAGAAGGACAGGCACCAACTCCTCCCATACTTGTTCAGCCCAAAAGCGCGAGTGATGTTCACGCTCGCTCATCTCCAGAGGAAAAAATAGCACTCTTTCGGAAGCTTTTCCGTGGGCGCGATGACGTCTATCCCGTCCGATGGGAAAATCACGAAGGAAAGTCCGGCTATTCGCCAGCATTTGATCGCTCGAAAGGATTTGTCGCAAAAGAAGATCGTGAACTTCTTCCTCTAACAGACCATGTGATTCGAGATCACCTCAGTGGAAAAATTGTCGCCGGAGTCTATGTCATTCTTCCAGAAGACTTCTGCTGGTTGCTAGCTGCTGACTTTGACAAAAAAACTTGGAAGGAAGATTGCCGTGCTTTTTTAGCATCCTGTAAAGCCCTTGAAATTCCTGCAGCTCTTGAATGCTCCCGATCAGGCAATGGAGGTCATGTTTGGATTTTCTTTCAGGAACCTATCTCCGCAAGTCTAGCCCGGCGACTTGGTGCAGTCATTTTGACTCACACCATGCAATCGCGCCCAGAACTTGGCCTTGATTCCTATGACCGATTTTTCCCAAGCCAAGACACCATCCCCCGTGGAGGATTTGGAAACCTGATTGCCCTTCCTCTACAAAAGCATTCACGTCAGCATGGAGGCAGTGTCTTCCTTGATCAAAATTTTGAAGCCTATGAAGACCAGTGGGGCTTCCTGTCCTCTATTCAACGTGTCTCCATTCATCACACAGAAGAAATTGTGCAAAAAGCAGAGGCAATGGGAGACCTCTTGGGAGTGCGCCGAAACTTCAATCCTGATGAAGAAATTTTTCGTCCATGGGAACTTAAACCATCCGAGAGATTTTGTGCAGCGCCCCTTTCTGGTAATCTCCCAAAAAATATTCAAGTTGTCTCATCTGATCTTATCTACATCGAAAAAGAAGCGCTCCCTTCATCGCTCATCAATCGGATCATCCGTCTTGCGGCCTTTCATAATCCAGAGTTCTATCAAGCTCAGGCTCTCCGATTTTCCACT
>CALBVA010000055.1 GCA_937969125.1 uncultured Verrucomicrobiales bacterium
CTAAAGATGTTTTCCTCCAACCTTTCGTTTGTACTGGAGGTAACACTTTTACTTCTATCGCAGTTGAGCGTAACACACTACTTCCTTTTGGCATCGCATCAATTGCATTTCGAATAATAATTGGCACAATCGGCACTTTGGCTTCCATAGCTAAATGAAATGCACCTTTTTTAAATTTCCCTAAAGTCTTACTTTGACTTCGAGTTCCCTCTGGAAAAATTATAATTGAAGTTCCATTTTTCAAAGCATCCACAGCAGGCTTCATTGCCTCAATTGCTTTTTCTTTATTTTTCCTATCTATAAAAATCACTCCCGCTGCAGTCATTAATTGACCGATAATAGGAAACATTTTTAATTCTTTTTTTGCAATTCCAACAACATCTTTACGGATCAATTTTGCAGCAACAAACATATCCACACTACTCTGATGATTTAAAATAAATACCGCAGGACGCTGCGACCAAAGATGTTCTTCTCCTTTTACCGAAAGTTCCATGCCCGCCATCGAAACAACCAAATCTCCAACTGTTGCAGTCATTGAATTGACCCCTTCTGTCCATGACATATTGAATGCACCAGACATCACTCCACTTATCGCCGCAGGAATCAAACTACCCAATGCTAATCCTGTTCTTAAAATATTTTTCATCCCAGGTCGCTTGTCTGCATTGAGTCGAATTACAGGCCAATCATTTTGAAAAGATAAAGCAGAAAGTTTAGTATCAGGATTCATTGGGCGTGGTTTTCCCACTATTTCTAATAATGGTAAATCTTCTGCACTATCGGTATAGAAAAAACTTTTCGATAAATCTAAATCATACTTTTTGGTAAGTTCTTTTGCAGCGTGTGCTTTTCCTTCTCCCCAACATGCAGGTTCAACTATTTTACCTGTGAATTTTCCATTCTTAACTTCCATCACAGTACACATTACATGTTCAATATTTAAGTCCCGTGCAATTGGATTAACTTGGTAAGGAGTCGCTGCGGAAATGATCGCAACAGTATGTCCTTTCGCTAAATGTGCTGCAACCAAGGCTCTTGCTTCAGGGTAAATTTCATCTGCCAAATGCTTATGATAAACATCTTCTCCTACTTCGATAAAAGTACTTTCTGGAACACCTTTTACACCTTGAGCTCCCATTGCCGCAAGCCCTGCGAAATTTCCATTACCCATTGCATAAACCATTACTCCTCCAAATTGTGCTACAATTTCACGTGCAGTAATTCGACCACTTAATACTTTTGTTTGGAAAAATTCTTTTGCAGAAAATCCTTTTATCAATGTTCGATCTAAATCGAAAAATGCTCCAATATGTGCACCGCCTTCTCCCTCCATAACTGGTCGAGTGAATGCTTCTGTTTTAGAACCGGGAACGATATCTCTTTCAATTGGAACGACTTCCATTGACTCTGTTGGTTTTGCAAGGGTAATTCCTTGGAGAACTTTGATGCGTTCCGCAATGTCGTTAAGTTGGTTAAGAAATTTTTGTTCCCGAGCTTCCCTGGCTCCTCGAAGCCTCCGGCCTCACCGGGAAATACCCCAAGGTCTCCACCGGGATCCTGAAGGTCCATAATAATTTCAAAGCCCTGGAAGACACCCACGGCAAGCTCGGCGAGCCACAGCAAAAGGAACTTTTGATGATTGTCGATGATCTCTCGAAGATCAAAAAAGCCCTCCAGGCAAAGACCGAAGGCGTCGATATGCCGCCTGCCGCCACCATCAAGCAAATCGTTGCAGTGCGAAAGCACATCATCGACATCTCGGCCGGCAACAAGTCGCGCCTGGATCGCCAGGCCCTCGCGCATGAGCACCTAAGCAATGCCATCGTCTATGGTGTCCTCTGGGCCCGCGATGGTTTTAAATAGCAGACTCCGCTCCCCACTCAGATCTTAACCTGGGCGGGATGATAGCGCAATCGGCCGGGATTTATCACCCCATAAAAGCCCTGATACTTTCCCTCCCTTGCGCTGGTCCAGAGCCCCTGGCAAACCTACGCTCAATTCCTCACCGACCCCGGCAACGGCGTCGTCCCGGATCTCTCGGACTTCTCCTATGCCGGGCGGAATTTCGCTGCGGAAGAGCCGCCGAACATTTCCAATCAGCGAGAGCAACCTTCATCAGCAGTCGCTAAAATGGCTCTCATTCTTTCTCCCCATCCAAACATGTCACAAATCCGATCCCGCCCGCTGCCGCGAAGATCGAACCGGCAACAAAGGCGGTCATGAACCAGATGTTCTCTCCGGCGACCCAGGCCAGGCCACCGGCCATCATGAGCGCGGTGCCGGCGCAGCCCATGCCGAGGACGACGAGATATTTCAAAAGCGCAGTCCGATTAGGTCGCGGGAGGGTAATTGTCTTTTGTGTTTTATTTTCGTGGGTCATCACGAATTAAAGCCTCCACCGCATCCGTGAAACCTTAATGAAACGAAGATGAAAAGCGGGTGAAATTACCCCCTCATTTCGCGCCCATCTCAGAGAGTCGGCCGGCGGCCCAATGATACCCTTCACGGAATTCCATCTGGTCGCCTTCGTCGCGCACCAGCTCCTGCCAGTAGCGTTGGGATTCCTTAAGAAACTGAATGGCGAGTTCCCGCTTATCCTTCAAGTCGGCAGAGTGACCGAGATCTCCGCAGAGATAAGCGAGTGATTTCCGGATCGCGGAGGGATTGGGACTCTTAATCCCGGACTTCAGCATGAGAGCGAGTTCCTCCCGCGCTTCGATCCCGATCTTCAGCTCGGATTCGCTCTCACCCTGCTGACCGAGCAAACCGGAGAGCTGCCACTTCAGCGAGGCCAGGAGGTAGCGCGCGTTCCAGTTTTTCGGTTCGGCTTTCAAGCCCTCCGTCAGAGATTTAATGCCGGCGTTCAGAAGGGCTCGGGCTTCCTTTGGCCGCCCCTCGTCGCGAAGAGCGGTGGCTATGATCCCCTGTTGGCCGGCCAGATCGACGGAGAGGCGGAAGTCATCGGGCATCTTCAGCTGAAGGGCGGTGAGCTTGGCCACGCCCTTGCGAGCGAGCTCCTCGGCCTCAAAGGTCGAGCCCTGCTGCCAGAGCGAAACCGCCTTCGCGGCGGTGGCGGAAGCGATCTGGTATTCCAGTTCAGGTGGAGGATTTTTCTCCTTCGCGGCGAGGGCCTGAAAAGCATCGGCGGCATCGCTGCGGAGGCGGGCAGCATTCTCCAATGAACCCTCACCCTCGGCAGCGCGGGCGGCGGAGAGGTAGGCCCGGCCCAGAGTGAGTGCGACAGCGGGAGTCTCCGGGTGAAGCTCGAAGAGTTTCCGGAAATTTCGCAGACTGGAGGTGTATGCGGTTAAGGCATTTTTTTCATCGCCCTGCTTCTCAAAACTACGGCCCTTAATCAGCTCGAGGGCCGCATTGGCCCGGACGCGGCGGGACTCATCATTCGGCCAGGCTTTGCGAATGGATTTCTCGACATCGGCAATGGCGGATTCCGGAGGAAGCTTATCGGTCTTCGATACCAGCAACAGCCAGCGCAGCTTCGCGGCCGTGGCAACAGGGAGCTGGAGACTTTCATCGGCGAGAGCTTTCTCGAGGGCGCGGCGTCCTTGCACTTCATTCCCAGCGGCGAGGTAGAGCTCGGCGCGGCGCAGTCGTAGCATCGCAGCCTGAGCTTCGAGTCCGGGGCGGTCAATGAGCCCCTTCAGCTGTTCGTCGATTTTCTTCCCGAGGAATTCCAGACGTGCCGGGCGGTCTTGAAGAACGGGCAGGCCGACCACTCCTTTCTCAAGGATCCAATCGAACAGGGCGTCATTGGTCAACTGAGCAGAGAGAAGTTCGCCCTTGGCCTTTGCCTGCTCGCTATCCAGAGCCAGCTGGATCTCAGTCTGCTTTTCGAGGGCCGTTTTCTCAGATTCAGCAGCCTCATATCTTTCAGTAATAAGGCCTTCGATTTTCCCATTGGAGGTCTGCTTGTAGTTAGAAAACTCCTCAGCAGCCTGACCGGAGCGGAACATCCAGAAGCCCTGGGTTCCAGCCCACCCCACCGAGAGACCGAGCGCGACCATCGAGGCGATCTTAAATTTTTTAGCGGCAGCGGCGCGCTTTTTTTCAGCCTGTTCTTTTTCGAAAACAAGCTTCCGGTTCTTATCCTCGGCAAGGACCTCGCTTTCGACTCGGAGGAAAAATCGCGAAACCTCCCGCATGTCACCGGGGCGTCCCGAGGGATCGAGCGCGAGACAAAATCCGATCATCTCCCGTCGACGGGCTTCCTCTTCGTCCGCTGGTTCATCCGGCCAGCTGAAGTCACCATAATCATCCAGGCTCTTGGCAATGCCTTCATGGTCCGCCTCGATGTCAAAGCGTTGCTCGCCTCCCGGAGCAGGTGAGACGGTTTGGAAGGTCTCATCACAACGCGGAAAGATGCCGGTGAGCAGGCGGAAAGCCAGCACCCCGAAAGCATAGACATCCCAGCGATACCCCGCCTCTTCATCGTAGCCCGCAGGGTCGCGGAGCTGTTCCGGCGGTGAGTATAGGAGCGAGTCACTATAGGTCAGCCGATGTACTCCCGGCATCAGTCCGCTCGCGTAGTCCGCCGGAAGCGGGCCACCATTGGATCCAATGAAAATATTTCCCGGTTTGAGATTTCCGTGCGCGACCTTGGCGGTGTGCATCGCCGCGAGGCGGCTGGCGAGTTTCAGAATGAAGGGCCAGGTCTTCTCGCTCAGCGCGAATTCCTCGTAGTGATTCTGCAGGGTGCGCGGGCGGATTCCTCCCTCATCCAGCACTTCAGCCATGAAGGGCATCACCACACAGGCTGGCCGCATCTCCAGCGCCTGCGCCGTGATCGGCACCGTGACATCCTGCGCCCCACCTTCGATAAGGCGATTAACCCGATTCCCGATGAGGGCGGGATTGGAGGACATGGAGTCGAAGACCTTCACCGCGCAGAGCATCCCATCATCATGCTTCGCCTTGAACACCGTGCCAGTAGCGCCTGTGCCGATTTCGGCGAGGATCTCGTATCCTTTAATCTGCGGGATTTCCATGAACTTGTTAAGCGGTCGATCCTGACGTTTCGGGACCAATTGTCCAGCGTGCGGCGGCACCTCGCTTTTTTACGTAAAATGACTAATAGAGTGGAGATCGCCCGTAGTTCTCTCAATCGTCAACCCTGTACCCATGAAAAAAACCTGCCCTGGAAACCCTTTCACCAATGACTTTTCCCGTCGCGGCTTCATGCACGTCGGCCTGCTCGGTGGACTCGGCCTGACCCTCCCCCAGTTCCTCCGAATGGAGGCCAATGCCGCCCAAAAAGATTACAAGACCCGTGAAGGCGTCGCAAAATCCGTCATCCAGATCTTCCTGCCAGGCGGGATGGCCCACCAGGAATCGTGGGATCCCAAGCCCTACGCTCCCTCTGAATACCGTGGCCCCATGGGCACCATCGATACCGTGATTAAAGGGGTGAAGTTCAGCGAACACCTGAAGCACACCGCCAAGGTCGCCGACAAGATGACCATTATCCGCTCCATGGCCCACGGCGAAGCTGCTCACGAACGCGGCACCCATAACATGTTCACCGGCTACCGCCCCTCCCCCGCCCTCGAGTTCCCCTCCATGGGCTCGGTAGTGGCGCATGAGCTGGGGACTCGGAACAATCTTCCCCCTTACGTTTGCGTGCCGAATGTCCCCAATGAATTCGCCAACTCCGGCTACCTTTCCTCGGCCTATGGCCCCTTCGCCATCGGGTCCAATCCCTCCCAGAAAAACTTCAAAGTGCGTGATCTCAATCTCCCCGGCGATGTCGATGAGAAGCGCTTCAATCGCCGCCGCAACTTACTCGAAACAGTCGATCATCACTTCCGCACACTGGAAGAATCGGACTCGCTCGATTCCATGGATGCCTTCTATCAACACGCCTACAAGCTCATCTCATCTCAGCAAGCGCGCGAAGCTTTCAATCTCTCCGCCGAACCTGAAGCGATGCGTAAGCGATATGGCATGGGACAGCCAGGCCAACGCATGCTTCTCGCCCGCCGCCTCGTCGAAGCCGGCACCCGCTTCGTCTCCCTCGTCGCCGGTGGTTGGGACCACCACGATAATATTAAGAAAGGCATCTCCTCCCAGCTCCCCAATGTCGATCAGGCCCTCGCGGCCCTCCTTGGAGACCTCGACGAACGCGGTATGCTGGACAGCACCCTCGTCATGGTGACCTCGGAGTTCGGACGCACTCCCAAGATCAATGCCACCGGTGGGCGGGATCACTGGCCACGTGTCTTTTCTGTCGCCATGGCTGGAGGCGGAGTGCATCGCGGACTCGTCCACGGCTCTTCGGATGCCCTCGGTGGCGAACCCGAAACCGATCAGGTCAGCGTCGAGGATCTTGCCCAGACCGTTTACAACCAGCTGGGCATTACCGGCGACAAAGAGCTGATGTCCCCCGGCGATCGTCCCATGGAGATCGTTGATGGGGGCCGCGTGCTCGATGAAATCCTTGTGAAGAAAGCCTGATCCTTTTCCCCACCGTTCGCCATGGTCCGCTTCCTTTTACTCTTCCTGCTCACCACTCTCGGTGCGGCTGCCTTCACGCCAATCCTCCGTATCGTCGAGCCACGCGGAGGAAAGCGTGGGACCGAAGTCAAAATCATCATGCGCGGCGAGCGCCTCTTTGAGCCGGAAGAGATCTTCTTCTACCGCGAAGGCATCACCGTAAAATCCCTCACAAAGGGCAAGGACCATAAGCGGGTCGATGCCGTCTTCGTCATTGCGCCAGATGCCGGACTTGGAGAATACCCGCTACGACTGCGCTGCAAGGGTGGAATTACCTACCTTCGCACCTTCTGGGTAGGCCAATTCAAGACCGTAAAAGAGCTGCGGACCAAGGACCGGAAAAAAGACCTGAACAACGACTTCGAAAAACCCCAGCAGATCGATCTCAATGTCACCGTTCAGGGCGTCGCTGATAAAGAGGATGCCGATTACTACCGCGTTAGCGCGAAGAAAGGGCAGCGGCTCTCCGTCGAGGTCGAGGGTATCCGACTCGGGCGCGTGATGTTCGA
>CALBVA010000056.1 GCA_937969125.1 uncultured Verrucomicrobiales bacterium
GCTTTCAATGTCTCCCCAAAACTCTCGAACTCCGGGATGAAGGAGGAATTACGCCTGAACCCGGAGGCTCTTCGCTTTTTCAATGACAGCCCGAAGGCCGTCTTTAAATTTGTGGTCTGCGATGAAAAGGATCTCGCCGAATTACGAGGTTTACAGGAGTTCCACAATATCTCGTCCGCGAAGATCCATCTCATGCCCGAAGGCCGGGATGCAGCGACATTAAATGAGCGATCCCGCTGGCTAGCTGACATTTGTCGCGACTCCGGATACCGCCTCAGCCCCCGTCTCCACGTGCTTTTGTGGGGCAATGAACGGGCAAAATAACTCGTCCTGAAAAAAATAGGGAAATTTTTGCAACTCCTGCACACCTGCCGGGTTTCTTCCCGTGACTGGAACAACTCCATGAAGCCACCCTCCCCAAAACCCCAACTTCCGGACTTCGACCCCGCGCTTGAAAAAAATGCGGTGTGGAATCTCCTCGGAGAGGTTGAGGATGTCACCCCGCAATCACTGTCCCCCCAGTTTGTGCAGGATACGGTGCGCCTCACCCGCCTGGAAGGCAACACGGCTCCGTGGTGGAAATCCCTCCTCGCACCAAGATCCCTTGCCGGGATCGCGGTCGCGGGAGGGCCCGTTCTGGCCGCAATCGCGCTGATGATCACTCTTCAGTCCGAGCCAAATCCCCCCCCCACGGATTTCGCAGCCACTTCTCCCGCCGCCCCCCTGGCGGCTGAGTGGACTGACTTGGAGGATACCCTCGCTAGTGAGCTCCTCTCCGGAGCCGCCGAGGATCCCTCCACACTCTCGGATGAGGAGATCGTCGCGCTACTTTTCTAAGTAGCCATGAAACTTCCCCTCACATTGCTCGTCACCTTCTTCCTCGGTGCCGTAGCACCCACCCTCTCGGGTGCTCCCCTCCAGCGTGATGTTGTCATCAATACCGCCTTGGAGATCGATGAACTCATCATCGCCGCACAAAAAGCAAAGGGAATCACTCCGAACCCCGTGGTGGACGATGCCACCTTCGTCCGGAGGTCGTATCTTAACATTATCGGTCGGCTCCCCACCGCTGACGAAGCCCGGACCTTCCTGAAATCAAAAGAAGAAGGGAAACGAGCGGACCTCGTCGATACCCTGGTCAATTCCAACGGAATGGACTCCCGCCTCTTTAACTACTGGAGTGATCTCCTGCGCGTGCAGACGCGGAAGGAACAAAGCGGCCTCGGTTGGCATGTCTGGCTCCGCAAGGCGGTCGATGAAAATATGCCTTATGATGACATGGTGAAGGCGATGCTCTCCGCTGATGGCCACTCCGCAGCCAATCCAGCCGCAGGATACTATCTTCGTGATCGCGGGATGCTCTTGGACAATGTCAGCAACACCGTGCAGGTCTTCCTGGGGCAGCAAATCGGTTGCGCCCAGTGCCACGATCATCCCTTCGACGACACCACGCAGATGGAGTATTACCAGCTGGCCTCTTTCCTCGGCGGCATGGAATTCCGCTACTCCGGTGCTCAGAAAAAGATTCGGGAGGTCATTGGATTGGAGCCCGGTGGCATGAAGTCGATGGATGGCGGCATGATGAAAAGAGGAAAGCTCCGTCAGCAGCTCACCAAGGAGGAGCGAGCAAAGATCTCCAAGCTTCCCAAGAAAATGCGGCGCGAGGCGATCCGCAAGATCCGCCAAAAGCGTAATAATGGTAAGCGGGCGAAACAGAAGGAAGCTCGGGATCTCGCCTCGATTTTCCGCTATCACAATCGCAATGCCCTCACCGATAATCCACGGAAGACACTCAAGCTGCCGGACGACTACCAGTATGAAGACGGCAAGCCCGGCACGGTCGTCACCCCCGGCCTGTTGTTTGGAATGAAGGCCGACAACGTCGCGCCGGAAGACCGCCGGAAGGTCTTCGCAGATTGGGTCACCTCCACTGACAATCCCTACTTTACCAAGGTCATCGCCAACCGCCTCTGGGAATACGCCTTCGGATACGGCCTCGTCGCCAATCCAGATGACTGGAGCAACTCAGCCGATCCCCTCTACCCTGAGGTCATCACCCACTTGGAGAAGGTGATGGTCGCCACCGATTATGATGTGAAGGAATTCCTCCGAATCCTCTACCACACCCGCCTTTTCCAGCGTGAGGTGGCATTGAAGGAACCCGGCATGGGAGACGCTTTTGATTTTACCGGACCGATCCTCCGTCGCCTCAGCGCCGAGGAACTCCGTGACTCCTTCGTCACCATGGGCGCAGGAAATATCGATAAGAACCGCAACCAGGCATTCGCCAATTCTTGGGACAATTATGTCGAGTCCTACAACTTCATCATGGCCGCCACCGGGGAGCAATTGCGAAAGATCAATGAGCTCTCCGACACTGCCGAAAAAGCCCGCCGCGCCGCCCAGCGCCAGGCATCAGAACTCCGGCGCCTGGCCCGGGAAGCCCACAAAAAAGGCGATCTCCCCAAGGCTCGTGAAATCACCATCGCTCTCCGCCGGAAGCAAAAAGAAGGGAACCGCAAAGGGAACCTCGGCGACAGCGAGCTCGCGATGAAGGCCAATGCCGCCACAATGCGCCGCATTCCACGGATCAATGCCGGGCATAGGCAGCAATTCCGTCTCCGCGCCTCCGAACTCCCCGCTCCCCAGCACGGGGGATCCTTCGTCGCCGAATTCGGCGGATCGGACCGTGAGAGCCCCTCCTCAGCGCACACCCACGCCACCGTGCCGCAGGCCCTGCGCCTCCTGAATGGTAATGAAACAAGCCTCCTCACTTCACGGCGGAATCGATTTGCGCGCACCTTGCGTCAGATGAAGACCCCGGAGGAACGATTGGATTTCCTCTTCCTCACTCTCTACTCCGCCTACCCCACCGAGTCCGAAAAGACCACCTTCCTCCCCGAGGTCAAAACACCTCAAGCCACCGGCACCTTCGCTCGTGCCATCCTCACCTCCAACCGCTTCCTCTTCGTCCAATGAACCCCTTCAACAAACTCGATGAGCCCAATCGCCGCGACTTTCTCGCCGGCACGGCCCGCACCGCCTTTGGGGTGAGCTTGGGAGGAGCCGCAGCCTCATGGTTTGGTTCAGCGGAAGCCGCGGAGGCCATCGCGAAGACGAACGGCAAGGCCAAGCATGTCATCTACCTCTACATGGCCGGCGGGATGACCCACATTGACACCTTCGACCCGAAGCCCGACGCCCCCGTGGAGTATCGTGGTCCCATCAAAGCCATCTCCACCAATGTCGATGGCATTCAACTCGGCCACCACTTCGAGAAGACCGCGAAGCATGCCGATAAAATGGCCATCATTCGCTCAATGAACTCCACCCAGGGCGCGCACGCCCAAGGGAACTATCACATCCGCACCTCCTACACCGAGCGTGCTTCCATGACCCACCCCTCGCTGGGATCATGGGCGAACAAGCTGGACCCCGCACGAATAGACGGCACGCTCCCGCCCTTCGTCACCGTGCATGCCGGGAACCGCCATCCCGGAGCGGGATTTTTCGAGCCCACCGTCGCTCCCCTCCCCATCGGCGATGCCTCGAAGGGACTGCAGAACTCACGCCGTCGCGGCAACGTCACCGAGGCTGACTTTAATCGCCAACTCGCCTTGCGCGCCAAGCTCGATGCCGAATTCACCTCGAAATTCGCTAAAGGTCAGCGAAATGTCCGCGCTTACGATAAGATGTTCGACTCCGCCGTCGCACTCATGAAGTCGAAAGATCTCGAAGCCTTCGACCTCTCGAAGGAGTCCAAGGAAACCCACGCTGCCTACGGAACCGTAAAGTTCGCCAAGGGCGTGCTGCTCGCCCGTCGCCTCGTCGAACACGGCGTGCGCTTCATCGAAGTTGAATACGGTGGCTTTGACTGGCACTCGGATAACTTCACTCAGGCGGACGAAAAACTCCCCGTCCTCGATCAGGCTTACGCCGCCCTCCTCAGTGATCTCGCTGCGAAGGGGCTTCTTGAATCCACCCTCGTGGTCATCGCTACCGAGTTCGGCCGGACACCGAAAATCGATGGAGACAACGGCCGGAATCACTTCCCGAAGGCTTTCTCTTTCGCCTTGGCTGGCGCCGGAATCAAAGGCGGCACGGTACACGGAGCGACCGATAAGACAGCCTCGAACGTCATCACCGAAAAGACCAGCGCCGCTGATTTCAATGCCACCATCGCCACCGCAATGGGCCTGCCTTACGATCAGACCGTCTTCTCCCCGGAGAAGCGCCCCTTCAAAATGGGTGGAAAAACCGGCCAACCGATCAAGGAGATCCTTAGCTAACCTAGCTCACAGCCGGAACCATACTCCCGCAGTGAGATCGCGGCTTGTCCCGATCGTTTACCCCGGCATCGCCAAGCTTGCCCCTGCTCCCGCCCCTCTCTTAAATACCGCCACGCATGGCAGCCGGAGAAAAGAAGCTCACCCCAATGATGGCCCAATACATGGCCATGCGGAGATCTCTCCCGGATGACATCCTCCTCCTCTACCGGCTCGGTGACTTCTATGAGATGTTCTTCGAAGACGCCAAGACCGCCGCCGGGATTCTCAATGTCGCCCTCACCAAGCGGAATGACATCCCGATGTGCGGAGTCCCCCATCACGCCGCGCAGGGATACATCGCGAAGCTCATCAAAGCGGATAAGCGCATCGCCATCGCCGAGCAAACTACCGAACCGCAACCAGGCAAGATCGTCGAACGCGAGATCGCCCAGATCATCTCCGCCTCCACCGTTGATGACCTCACCCTGCTCGATGACACGAAGCACAACTACCTTGCCGCCATCTTCATCGGCGGCACCGCAAAGAAGCCCTGCCTCGGCCTGGCCTGCGCGGATCACACCACTGGCGAGTTCACAGTAGCTGAATTCGCTGACCGACAACAGCTGGAGGATGAACTGGCCCGCCTCGCCCCCTCGGAGCTTCTCATCTCCACCGAGCAGACCGCGGAACTCGGAGGCCTCCGCGCAGCCCTGCCCTACGACAGCTACGCCTTCCTCAGTGACCAAGCCACCCACACCCTGAAGGATCACTTTAAGGTGCAGTCGCTCGATGGCTTCGGCTGCGGGTCAATGACCTCCGCTCTCTCCGCAGCGGGCGGCGTTCTCCACTACCTCATCTATCAGCTTCGCCGGAACTGCGATCACCTGAAGGGACTCTCGGTGCGCAATGCCGCCGACTACGTCCTCATCGACTCGGCTTCCCAATTGAACCTCGATCTCGTCGAGTCCCGCTCCGGAAAACAACACACTCTGCTCGGTGTCCTCGACCGTACCTCCACCCCGATGGGTGCACGGAAGCTCCGCGATTGGATCCTGCATCCCGTCCGCGATCTCGATCTTCTCAATTCCCGCCTCGATCTCGTCGCCTCCCTCCTCGCCGAGCCCTACCTGCTCACCAAGCTTCGCGACTCGCTGAAGAATATCCGCGATATCGAGCGCACGACCGGCCGGCTCTCGCAGGGCTCCGGAAATGCCCGTGACCTGAAAGCCCTCCAGACCTCTCTCGAGCACATCCCAAATCTCCGCGCCGACCTCGCCGCTGTAGCGGGAGAATCCGGACTTCACTCATCCCTGCTCGCCACCATTCAGGAGTTTCCGGAACTCGTCGAAGTCCTGCAAAAGGCTCTCGTTGACGAACCACCAGCCCAGCTAAAGGACGGGGGAATCATTCGTGATGGCCACTCCACCGCCCTCGATGAACTCCGCTCCGCCTCCCGCGATGGCAAGCAGTGGATCGCTGAAATGCAGCAATCCGAGCGCGAACGCACCGGAATCGAAACCCTCAAAATCAAGTTTAATAACGTCTTCGGCTACTTCATCGAAATCAGCAAGGCCAAGGCTTCGCAAGCTCCCGACAACTACCAACGAAAGCAGACCATGACCAATGCCGAGCGCTTCATCACGCCCGAGCTTAAGGAAGTGGAAGGCAAGGTTCTCGGCGCGGACGACCGCGCGAAGGCTTTGGAATATGACGAATTCATCACTCTCCGCAGCCACGTCACAGACCACCTCGTTCCCCTGCAAACCACCGCCGAGGCACTCGCCACCCTCGATGTCCTCATCTCCTTTGCCGAAACTGCGCAGCTCTACCAACACACTCGCCCGGTTCTCGATGAATCACGCCACCTACAGATCGTCAACGGTCGCCACCCCGTGCTGGAGCAGACTTTGATCGAGGAAAAATTCGTCCCCAATGACACCCTCATCGATCCGGAGGAATCCCTCCTTCAGATCCTCACCGGCCCGAACATGGCCGGTAAATCGACCTACATTCGTCAAATCGCCCTCATCACCCTGATGGCTCAGATTGGTGCCTACGTCCCGGCGGAGCACGCCCACGTCGGCCTCACTGATCGCATCTTCTGCCGCGTCGGAGCCTCCGATGATCTCGCCAAAGGCCAGTCCACCTTCATGGTCGAGATGAACGAAACTGCCCTCATCGTCAATAACGCCACTGATCGCTCCCTCGTCATCCTCGATGAAATCGGCCGCGGCACCGCCACCTTTGATGGGCTTTCCATCGCCTGGTCGGTCGCTGAACACCTCCACGATGAAGTACGATGCCGGACTTTATTCGCCACCCATTACCACGAACTCTGCGCCCTCGCCGACAGCAAGGACTCCGTCGCCAACTTCAACGTCGCAGTCAGAGAATGGAATGATGACATCATCTTCCTCCGTAAGATCCTCCCCGGCCAAGCCGACAAAAGTTACGGCATCCAGGTCGCCCGCCTCGCCGGCCTCCCCAAGCCCATTCTCGATCGAGCCAAAGAAATCCTCTCCCACCTGGAAATGAGCTCCGCAAAACCGACAAAAGAAGACGCGAAGCCAAAAGCCAAAAAAGCACTCCCGGAAGCAAACTCCCCGCAGCTGGATCTATTCGAACTGTAAGCTCCACCAAATCTTCACCGCCCCCCCAAGGAAACTCCGCGTCAGCCGAGATCTCTCAGCCAAGCCTTAGAACCTTAGCGGTGAAACCTCCTAAAAGGTCCATACCGCACCCAGATGCGCACGTGAATCACTTGCCTCTTCAGGGAATGGTGGACTATCCAGGTCTTCCAATGGGAATCCCCAATCAAACCGAAGCTGGAAGTCATTGCCCACACTGTAGCGGAAACCAAAACCGGCCGACATTAGGGTTTGTGAAACATCCGTCGCAATCAGTTCGTCGGAAGCTTCTCCGGTTCCATAATCAAAGAACGCAAGGAAGCGCAGCTCATCCTGAAGCCCCTTCTTTCCCCAGAAATGGGCCAGCGGATGCATCGGCGGACTGTAAATCTCGGCAGAGAAGAAGAGACCGGAATCGGCACGATAGGCACGCTCGGCGTATCCCCGAACACTATTATATCCACCAAACCCCAGCTGCTCTGACTGCAGAAGGTTTTCAGAAGCAAATTGGCCGACCAGGCGTGCTTTCAGGAGCATTCCGGCAGGCAGGTCCTGTTCACGCTCCAGCTTGGCGCGGGCGTAGTAGTATCCGGTCTCGGCACCAGTCCGAAGAAGCTCAAACTCGTCATCATCTCCTCCGACACCGAAGAAGTTCTCAAAGGTCAGATTGGTCTCACCATTTGGATCGGTTTGGCGGGCATTGTAGGCCAGAACAACCTGACTCAGATTCGCGGTATCATCACTGACGGTGGTTCCACCAAATTCCAGGGTGTTATCTGTCTGCTTGAAATCGAATCCGATTCCCACCTCGTGAAACACGCCAAATTTCTGACGCGTTTTCTTTCCAGTCGAGAAGAGAGGAACCCCCTCAGAACCTGGATCAAATCCAGGATTACCGGGAATGATCTCCCCACCCGCCGCGAGCGGAGGAAGCTCGAAGAAATGCCGCACTCCCAAAATCAAACTGGATCCACCGATATCGGTGCCGATTCCAGCGGTCGAGACCTCCGCTTCACTTTCGACATAGGCCGCGAAGAACTCAGTGTGCTGTCCCACCCCTTTCCAGGGGATCTGATAGCTACCAGCCACCCCGAGAAGGGCGCTCGAGTCAGTTGCGCTAAATGCCTGAATGGCAAGTTGGTGATCCAGCCCAAGACCAAAGGCATCATACCAAACCCCGCCAAGATAAAAGCGGTCCTCGCCGAGGAGCTCAGTCAAAGAGTTGTCGTAACCGAGGAAAAATTTCAGTGGACGTTCTTGCTGAGCCACCAATTCCACCTCGGTCTCACCAAGCACATACTGCTTGGAGTTCGGGTCGGTGCCTGCCTTTCTCGGCTTCAGCTTACCGGCAACTTTCAAGAAAGGATGCTGCTGAATCCGGTTAAGGCGGGCCCAGGGGCTGCTGTTCGCCTCCGCGAGAATCGGCCCCAGCTGGGTCGGCTGAAGATCACCCACCACGGAGATCTTTTTATTTACCTCTTCCTCCAAATCAGCGAGGTCATAGGGCTCATCATACCAGCTGGCCCAGGCACTCTTATTCTTAGCCTCATCAGCACTCACTGTCGCCTTGGTGATGCGACCCACCCGGACAGCCACCTTGACTTTTGCCGAGACTGCCTGCCCGGGGATGAAGACGTGGATCAGCGGGTAGCCATTCTCCACATAGTGCTTCTGGGTTAGGATGACAATGTCCTCCAGCTCTTTGAAAGTAAGCGGCTTTCCAACATAAGAGGAGAGCTTGCGTTTCAAGACTCCCGGCTTCGGAATGGGAACCTGCTTTGCCTGTAGATGAGTGAATGAAACCCCGCTGCCGTGCGCGAAGCTGTCGGCATTGATCTTGGCCTGGCTCACCAATTTCCGGCTGTCCGGAATCAAAGTCAGACCAGTGAGGTTCAAGTTCGTAAAGGATCCGTCGGAATTGAGACGTTTCGTAATGATGTCCGTTTTTTTTGGTGCCGCAGTTGATATGGGCGCCACCGGCTGGTTTGGCACAACTGCCGGATTGGTCGGCAATGGAGCGTCCGGAATCGGAAGCAAAGGAGTGGAATCCGCGGGACGCCCGGGGACCGGGAGAGGCGCGTCCGTCGCCTTCTTGATATCTGCTGGATCCACAACCTCCGGAACTTCGGTGTTTCCCGGATCAGGGAGAGGATCAGCGGGAACGGGCACATCCGGCACCTCGACTGGTGCAGGCTCATCCTTCTTCTCAGCAGGCTCTTGGGCCAAAACAAGGGAAGTCATTGAGGCCATTCCAAGGAGGGCCATCTTCTTCGTTCCAGCGGAGTTCCAATTGGTGAACTTCATATCAAATGTGAGTGAGTGTTGGGGTCGGGATACTTCCAGTTCCTAGTCTTCGATCGCAGGCTTGATCTTGCCGTCGCTGGCCTTGTAGAGATACAACGGATACTTCCCGTTATAGATCTTCTCGCTGCTTTCCAGACGGATGCCCGGCTTCTGGTCATTCTCAGCCAGCCACCAGTCATATTCGTAACTCAGGATTGCGAAAGGACCGTAGAACTCGGCAATCGCTCCCCCTTCAAAGCGGGACACATCACGAATCGCCGCGATCTCATCAGCGTTCAAAGTAGCGACCTCCGCCACCGCTTGAAGATCCGCGAAGAATTCGCGAGTCAGCGCAGCCACATCACCAGCCTGCGATGCCGTATCAACCTCGATCCGAGCCGCAGGAGTGAAGAGGAAGGAAGGATTTTCGATGAAACTCGGAACTCTAAGTCCGAATGCACGAGTCAACGGGCTGTTAACAATCCGCTCCGCCGGAGTGTCTCCCAGCCCGATTCCGGATAGAGGTGTATCCAATGCCTCTCCTGCCACTGAGGCTTTCACCAATTCATCTCCAAAATGACTGATCACGCCATCCTGTCTCTCAATCGGACTAAAGGAGAAGTTCAGTGACTGGAAGGCAGAGATATCGACTCCGGTGAGATCGGATCCACCGCTTCCAGGATCGACAGTGTTGAATACAAGATAAGCAGCCGCATCATCGGTCACACTCACAAAGTTGGTGCGACCATCATCCCGGATAACGAGCTCGCCACTTCCGGAGAGACCATCGACATCATTCAATCCTCCGATCAGGATGAGAGATTCCCCCTCCCCGGAGACATTGATCGATCCAGTCATCGAATCAACGGTCAGACCTTCACGGTCGCTATTGTCCTGCGCATCGACGACTAACCAAACGGAACCTTCAGCGTTGATGTCACCGGTGACTGTCAGAGCGGGTGCTTCCGGTGCCGCTGGATCAAGTGTGCGGCGACCATTGTCCCGAACAATCAGATCACCTCCTCCGGTAATGGTGAAATCTCCGATCTCGTCGATTTGGTTCCCGCTGTTGTAGAGGAAGACTTCATTATCACCGGTAATCGACCCGGCAAGCTTGGTCACATTGACTGAAGTCCCGGGCACTTGGGTCACATTGGCACTCGCATTGAGAGTGAAGGTTCCCGGATCAGTTGCAGCACCAGTGGCGGCGGTCGTCAAGATATCTGCCAAACGCAGATCGGTGGAAGTCGAGATGGTGATCTGCTCACCGGTAACTTGCACTTCATCAATAAAGTTGTTCTCGTTAATATCGAGATTAATGACTCCTCCGGTGGAGGTCACACGCGTTAAGCCGCCCACCCTGGCTCGCGCGATCTGAGTGACATCTCCGGTAGCATCGACATTGAGATCTCCACCAACATCAAGAACCTCAAATTCGACCGATTGTCCCTCGGTCTCACCGGCAGTAATCGTGAGGTCGCCTGTCGTGGTTCCGCCAATGTTAATGTCATTCACATCGACGATATCGACCTGAGCTCCGTTGACGGTGACCAAGGCTCCGAAATCGTTGTTTGGGTTGATTGCTCGAATATCCGCGCCAGTCAAAACCACGTCCACCGAGGTCGTGACCGCTCCATTGTAAGTTTGGTTCCCTACGGTTGTCACGTTCCCACAGAGAACAGAAGTCCCCAGAACGTCGAGGGTCGAGGCAGTAACTGCGCCTCCTGCAACCAGATTACCGTTGATATCCAGAGCCTGGTCTCCGGTAATGCTCCCGATAATGGATCCATCAACCGTAGGCTTGGTCGTGGTCAGATCTCCAAGAACGGTCAAAGCACCCCCGGTAAAGTTTACCGTGTCGACATTCGCATTGGAAATCGTGGCAGCGGTCTGAGTCTCAAGATCTCCGTTGCTAATATCTCCGGTGGCCACAGAAGTGGATCCATCCAGAGTGATGACGTTCCCACCGGCGTCAATGGTCGAAGTCCGGATTGCGGAGCCGTCCAGCTCAGTGTCAGCGGTCAGAACCACGTCCCCAAGGTAGGTCTGATTCCCGGTCGTCGTGACATCTCCTCCCAACGAGGAAGTTCCCGCGACTTCGAGATCGCCAGCATCCAGCGTAGAACCGGTGGTAAGGTTTCCATTCACATCAAGCAGCTGATCTCCGTTGATTGCTCCGGTTGCAGAAAGATTGTTGGTCACTGTGAGAGTCCCGCCTCCCACGTCAACGGTTCCAAGATCCCCGGAAGCGATGGTGGCCGCAGTTTCGGTGACAAGGTCTCCATTGGAAAGGGCTCCGGTGGAAACGGAGGTCATACCATCAAGGGTCAGAGTGTTGCCGCCGGCATTGATCGCACCGGTAGTAATCGCGCTTCCGTCAAGTTCGACATTAGCCGTCAGTGTGGAGTCGCCCTCGAAAGTTTGATTACCCGTTGTGGTGACATTGCCTCCGAGGGAGGAAGTGCCAGCCACTTCAAGAACTGAAACACTGATCGTGGACCCTGAGACGAGGTTTCCATCGACATCTAGAACCTGCGCTCCCGTAACCGCGCCAGTGGAAGAAAGGTTTCCAGTGACATTCAGCTCACCACCGCCAAGGGAGACAGAGGAGACGTCGGCACTCGCAACAGTGGCGGCGGTCTGAGTGATTAGGTTTCCATTGCTAATCGCACCCGTGGAAACGGAGGTCATACCATCAAGGGTCAGCGTGTTTCCTCCGGCATCAATCGCTCCGGTGGTGACATTGTTTCCATCAAGTTCGACATCGACCGTCAGAGAAGTCTCACCCACTAGAGTCTGATCACCGGTGGTGGTGACATTGCCGGCCAGTGAAGAAGTTCCGGCAACCTCCAGAACAGAGACATTGATTGTGCTTCCAGCAATCAGATTCCCGTCAACATCAAGAGTCTGCGGACCACTGATCACTCCGGTTGTGGTAAGATCATTGGTGACGTTCAGCTCCCCTCCTCCGATCGTGACCGTGGAGACATCCGCACTGTCCACGGTAGCCGCAGTGAGGGTAACAAGGGCACCGTTGGAAATCGCGCCAGTGGAAACGGAAGTCGCTCCGTCCAAGGTCAGAATATTTCCTCCGGCATCGATCTCCTGTGTCGTGATGATTGCTCCATCAAGAAGGACATCGGTCGTGAGGCTTGTCGGTCCATTCAGTGACTGATTACCAGTAGTGACAAGATTTCCTCCCAAGGTCGAAGTCCCCGAAACGGTGACGCTGCCGGGAGAATTAAGAGCGGCCCCGGTGGTCAGGCTGCTGATATCAGCACTCCCGATGGTGGCAAGGGTCTCGGTGACCAGCTGCCCGTTGGTGATCGCTCCCACATTGACCGAGGTAGATCCATCAAGAGTCAGAACATTTCCTCCGGCATTGATGGCACCCGTTACGATAGCGGCTCCATCAAGTTCGACATCAGTGGTAAGACTGGTGTCACCGCTCAAGGTCTGGTTTCCGGTAGTGGTAACATTACCTCCGAGGGTGGAAGTCCCTGCTACCTCAAGCACCGAAACGTCAATGGTTGAACCGGCGATGAGGTTTCCATCGATATCCAGAGTCTGAGAACCGGTGATTGTTCCGTCGGAAGTCAGGTTCCCGGTAACATTCAGCTCTCCTCCACCAATGGTCACAC
>CALBVA010000057.1 GCA_937969125.1 uncultured Verrucomicrobiales bacterium
ACCCCGACCAGGCGATCGCGCAGGGCGTGGTGAAGGAGAACAGCCTGCCCGCGAAGATTTTTAATTTTCTTAATCGCCGGTATCTCAAACGGGCGACGAGTGTGATCGCGCTGGATGGATTCATGGCCACTAACGTGCTGAAGAAGATGGAGGGACTGGAAAAGATGCACGTGATCCCGCCGTGGCCGATGGAGGATTCATTGGAGATCATTCCAAAGGAGGAAAACCCATTTATCAAGGAGCACGGACTGGAGGGGAAATTTGTCCTGATGTATTCTGGAAACCACAGCCCGGTGCACCCGCTGGGGACTTTTTTGGAGGCCGCGCGCGAACTTGCGGACGAGGAGAACATTCACTTCATGTTCATCGGCGGAGGAAAGGGTAAGCAGGAGGTGGAAGACTTCATTGAAAAGGAAAAGCCACGCAATATCGTCTCGCTCCCCTACCAGCCACTGGATCAGATTAAGTATTCCCTCTCCTCAGCTGACGTGCATCTGGTCTCGATGGGTGCTCCCATGATCGGCTGCGTGCATCCCTGCAAGTTCTATGGCTCGCTATCGCTGGCCAAGCCCATGATCTACCTGGGCCCCAAGGAGTCACACATCGGGGTGGTCATTGAAGCAAATTCCTGCGGATGGCAAATCGAGCATGGCGAGACCGACGAACTTGTGAATATCATACGCGAAGCGGCATCGCTAACTGATTTGCAAGAGATCGGCGAGCGTGGCAAAGCAAAGGTGGACTCGGATCTCAGCCGGGATCACCTCTGTTCGAAATTTTGTGAAGTGATTAGTGCGTCCCCCCAGGCCCTCAAGGCATGATTTATCTCCCCCTCTTTTTCTTCTTCGTGTTGACCCTGCTTCTGGCACTGGGTCTTACCCGACTCATGATCACCCTCGCCCCGAAGATCGGGCTCATTGATGAACCCGGCGAGCGGCGCATCCACACCAAGCCCATCCCTCGTGCGGGTGGACTAGCGGTCTGGGGGGCCTTCATGTTGGCGATGTGCGTGATGCACATTTTCTTCAATCCCATCGGGCAACTGGGACTGAAATGGTTCGGCGGCTTCCTCACAGCCTCATTAGTGCTGGTCATCACGGGATACTTCGATGACCGCTGGGGCGTCCCGGCGAAACTCAAGCTGTGTATGCACGCCTTGTCGGCGGTAGTGCTCTTTTTCATGACCGATCACGGGACCAGCGGGGTTTTCTTCGGATTTGAACTCCCCTGGTATGCCGAACTCTTCCTGTGGGTTGTTTGGACGGTGGTCATTATCAACGCTTTTAACCTGATCGATGGGATGGACGGCCTCTGCGCCGGACTCGCCGTGATCTCGGTGGGCTCCCTCACCGTGATGACCCTCGCCACGGGGCAGCACGCCGATGGAGTGGTCTTGGCCTGCATGATCGGTGCGCTGCTGGGCTTTCTACGCTATAATTTCAATCCAGCCCGCATCTTCCTCGGCGATACCGGCTCGATGTTTATTGGCTTCTTCATCGCCTCGGTCGCTCTGAACTCCTCCGGTGAGCGATTCACCGCCGCTAGCCTTTTGCTTCCACTGATTGTGGCCGGGGTGCCATTGATCGATGTCATCCTGGCGGTCTGGCGGCGCGGATTTAAAAGCTGGGCGAATAAGCTCGGAGCCGAAGGTGGCAGCAAGATCTTCGGAGCCGATCAGGAACACCTTCACCACCGCCTGCTCTCGATGGGCCTCACTCAGCGGAAAGTTGCCTCGATTCTCTACGGACTTGCCGTAGTGGCGTCAATGATCGCCCTCCTTCCCTATCTCTTTAATGATAAAACACTCGGGCTGACCATTGGGGCCATCCTTGTCTCATTGATGATCGGGCTGCGCTACCTCGCCCCAGTCGAACTGAAGATCTCCGGCGAAGTGCTGGACCTCATCATCCAACGCCCACAGCGGACCAAGGTCTCCCGCTTCCTCCTGACCGCCTACGATGGCGTGGTGATCTTGGCCGGACTGCTTTTCGCTTATCTCGTGGTCCATCGTGGGGAGTGGCCAGACCTCTCGCGAGCGAACTTAAAAAATACCACTCTTGCCCCCACCACAGCAATGACGGTGGCGCTGGGACTGGTCTGCCTAAACGCAGGGAAAGCCCATATCCGCCGCTGGAGCCGTGCGAGCTTTCGTGACTTCCTCTCGCTCGCCATCTGGTATTACGTCGGGACAGTGATCACGATCACGGTGAACGTCATCATTAGCGATCAGTTCTTCGAGACCGTAGAGACTCATGCCGTAGCCTTTAGTATCACCGGGATCCTCCTCTTCCTCCCCCGCGTCATCGGCAGCTTTATCCGTGAGAGCGTCATCGATTCCCTCCACCGGAATATGGGGCAGTCCTCGGGCGCCCGGCCCAGGGTTCTCCTCTACGGAGCCGGGGATATTGGACATCTCTTTCTGAACCATCTCAAGATCACCGCAGAGAAAAATTTTGCGGAAATGCGCATTCTTGGCTTTCTGGACGATCATCCATCGCTGAACTTCCGTTATCTCGACGGCTTCCGCATTCGTGGAGGCCTGGAAGCACTGGAGGATCTCTCAGAACGATGGGAACTGCACGGAATCATCCTCACTGTGGGCGAACTCCCTCCCGAAAAATTAGAGGAAATTTCAACGGCCTGCAGGAAACTCGGCCTCAAGCTCTACGAGTGGATGCCCGATCTCAAGATCCACGAAATGACTCTCATTGAAAAAAGTTTTGACAGAGCCGCCTCCAAATAATATCTCTCGTGTGTCGGAGTCTTTTAAAGTCGAATCTTGAACGACTTTGAAAGCTTCCGCCCTCCCAACCCTGACACCCCAAATATATCGTGAAATCACTTATTTTCGCACTCCTTCTCTCCCTAGGCATTGGTGCCAACGGCTATGAGTGCTACAATTACTGCCCTCCTCCAGTTGTCGCTTACTCCGGTAGTGCCAGCCAAGCCTGCCCATTCGATGGTTGGGATCTTAATACGCTCTACACTTACGCGAGCTGCTACTACCAAGATCTCGCTAACACCTCCTATTACATGTATTACTACTACGGCTACAGCGCTAGTTACGTGAAGTGGTGGCTCCATGGTTGCATGTGCGAAACTTGGATGAATGCGTATCACCGAACTGTTAATCAGTTGGTTTTGTCTTAGAGCAACTTAAACTTTGCTAATCAGTTAGGATTGGCATATTACCTTCGGGCCGTCAGCAGTAGCTGACGGCCCTTTTTCTTACCCATCGTGATCAAGAAACACCAAATCCCGTCCCTGGTATTCTTCGGCCTCATGGTCCTCACCACAATCTGGATCGTTGGAGCCTACGGGACCATGACTG
>CALBVA010000058.1 GCA_937969125.1 uncultured Verrucomicrobiales bacterium
TCGGTGGAGTCGCTCGCGTTCAGGAGCTTCAATGTGTCTCGCGCCTCTGCGACCAGATTCGAGGCGGTCTTGATGGCATCTTCCATTGCGCCCTCATACTCGGCGATTCCCACTAAAACAGGAAGATCGAGAGCCTGTTGCTCGATGATGCGTTTGGTCAATTTCTCCTTTTGGGAGGGATTGGCCCGTTCCAGCAGGTTCAGGATGGGGAGGGTGAGCTTTCCTTTCTCGAGGTCAGTCCCGAGGGTCTTGCCGATCTGATCCTCGGAGCCAATGAGATCCACGACATCATCATAGATCTGATAGGCGGTTCCCAGCTTCATTCCGTAGTCGAACATCGCGTCGCTAATGGCCTTCGGAACGTCCGAGATCACCGCTGCCAGCTGGCTTGCCGCTGCGAAAAGAGCCCCTGTCTTCATCTCGATCATTCGGAAGTAGTCTTTCTTCGTCACGGTGAGATCAAAACGCCGCTGCGTCTGCAAGATCTCTCCCTGACAGACCTCTCGAGAAGCCAGGCTGATCGCGCGACTCAGCTCCAGATTATTAAAATCAGTCGAAAGCTTCAGTGCATGGGAAAAAAGAGCATCGCCAAGGAGCACCGCCATTCCGTTTCCCCATTTAGCGTTTGGTGTCGCGACCTGCCGACGGGTATTTGCGCCGTCGATGATGTCATCGTGCACCAATGTCGCCATGTGGATTAACTCCAGGATGACTCCGAGATTCAGGTGGTCATCGGTCAGTTCTCCCGTCGCTCCGCCGGAGAGGATGGCCAGAGCGGGGCGGATCCTCTTCCCGCTGGTGTCACAGATGTAGTCCATGTAGGGCTCGATCCCCGGATCAAAGCAGTGCACCTGATCACGGATCTTTTGCTCCACCTTCTCAATATTCGGGCGAATAAGATCAAAGGGGAATAACTCCGGATTCACGATTTCACGATTCATGGACATGGCGGGCACAAGAGAAGTTTCACAAGTTACTGAAAATCGCAACTCTTATGGGCTGAAATCGCTCCCTTTGCCTCACCTTCCGAGGTCTACCATTGCCCCCGAGGCTTCTTTTCGCTTAGCTAGCGGTCTTATGAATACTGGAAAACGTATCCTTATCGGCGGCCTCTTCGTAGGCAGTGGTCTCGCCTTCGCTGTCAAATTTGGCGAAAAGCCCAATACCCCCCAGCTTCCCGGCGTCCCGTATGTTGTCCATGATGGCACTCGTCCCCAGCCTCGCAAGGTTGCGAACAAGGGCGCGGTCACCACTCCTCCGCCTGCAGATGCCAAGATTCTTTTCGATGGAACCAACACCGATGCCTGGACTGGAGGGGATTGGAAGATCGTGGATGGTGCCATGGTCGCTTCCGGGAAATCCATCAGCACGAAGGAGCATTTCCGCGACTTCCAGCTCCACCTGGAATTCCGCATTAACAAGGAGCGCTACGTCAATGGTCAGTCTGGTGCGAATAGCGGCGTCTTTCTTATGGGAAAATATGAGATTCAGGTCATGAGCAACTTTGAGAATAAGACCTACCCCGACGGACAGGCTGGTGCGATGTATGGTCAATTTCCCCCGTTGGTGAATGCCTCCGTCCCCAAGGGTGAGTGGAGCAGCTATGACATCATCTTCACCGCTCCCCGCTACGAGGGGGAAAAGGTCACCCAACCTGCGAAAGTGACCGTTCTTCATAACGGAATCGTGGTCCAGAACGCCCAGGAATTCTACGGACCTACTCGGCATAAAAAACTCACTAGCTATCCGGCCAAGCACCCTGAAAAAGGCCCTATTAGCCTCCAGTGGCACAGTGATCCCATGCAGTATCGCAATATCTGGATTCGCGAAATCGGGGAATACGACCAACAGTAAAATTCCTGATTGGAAACGCTGGACGAATTTATAATGAACAGCACGCAATCTGCTGTTTATAACAGAAACTCATCATGAAATTAAAAAAACTACTCCTGCCGACTCTTGCAGGAGGCTCACTGATCCTTCCTTCCTGGGGTGACCCCTTGAATGGAGCCCAGCTCATCAAGACGGACGCTGCCGATAGGGTCGCGGACGCTGCCTTGGTTAAGATGGACTACGGTGTCCTCGCTAAGAAGACTGGCTTCGCAGCCCATCTCCCTGCTGATACCGAGGGCTACCTCTCCATCATGCAGGGCTATGATATGTATCAAAGGCTCCTCAAGACCGAGGTCGGAAAACTGATCGTGGAGCTCGCGAAGGCCAACGGTGAAGATCTCGCCGAACTCGAAAAAGACGACGATGTCGCTATCTTCAAGACCATTGTCGGTGAAGAAGCTTTCCTCGCCTTCGGAGAATCTTCCGGTGAGCAATACGTCCACCTCAATGCCATCAGCAAGTCCGTCAATTTTAATCAAATGAAGATGTTGGTCCAGATGGCCGCCATGGGACTGAAAGATGAAACTGACTTCCAGGCCCAGCAGGCGCTGATGGCCTCCATCTTTTCCGGAGCCATTAATGATCCCAAAGCAGGGCTGGCAACTTTTGAAAAAGCCTCGATGCCTCCTTTGCTCGTCGGCTTTAAGGTGAGCGACGCCGACCGTCGGGCCATGATTGCTGATTCCATCAACGGCGGCCTTGCCCAGATGCTGGAATTAGGACCAGATGCTCCTTTCGTTGCTATCGATGAAAAGCGCAGCGGCATTCAGCTGAAGGGGATCAATGTCGATGGTAAGCGGCTCGCCGATTCTGTCGATGAGGACACTCGCCAGGACATGTCAGAATTTTTAGGCTCCCGCGCCACTGTGGACCGTATGATGGCGGCTCTTGAGCAAAAGGACTTCCATATTGTTTCCGGAGTGAAGGATGACTATGTTCTGATCTACCTCGGTGGCTCGCTCGATGGTTTCAAGCTCGCCGATAAGCCGGAAACCTCCCTTCTCAGTGCCAAGGGCATGGATTTTCTCGCCCGCTACGCTGCAAAGGATCTCCGTATTCTCAGTTACGCTGAGAATGACTCCCTCGACACCATGATGAAGGAGGCCGAAGGCTTCGCTTCGCTTGCTCTTGGACTTAAAAGCGGACTTTCCGAGACCGAAGTCTTCGGAGACACTCGTGACGTCCAGACCCTGCTCGGACACGTCGCGAAGCTCGATAAACAGCTCTTCGGCATGATCGAGTATGACCGGATCGGTTTCGTGGGATTCATTGAAGATGGATTTAAGATGGAGGCCCATGGCGGGTCCAATCTTCCCTCCATCGATACCACGAAGGACCTTCAGTTCGCCGGACTCGGTGACATGGAGGAGGTTTTCCTCTTCAGTAATACCCGCACCAATCCAGAGTTCACTGGGAAGGTTCATGACATGCTCGATTCCCTCGGCGAGGCCACCTATATGATGGCAGCTCGTGTGGCTGAGCTGGATGTTGATGATCGCGACTTCCGCGAGTTCCGGGAAGGCTTTGGCATGTTCCAGAAATTCGCAGCGAAGGATCTCGGTGACATCTGGCGCGCCGTCAGCACCGATTGGGCCGAGGGCACCGGCGATGAGGGAGCCCTCATCATCGACTTCAAAGGCACTATGCCAAAGGTTCCTGAAGTTCCCGGAGTAATCATCGAGAAAGGAAAGATCCCCCGCATCACTTATGTCACTCCCGTGACCGATCGGGCGAAGCTCTCCAAATCATGGACCAGCATTGAAAAGTCCCTCACCAACATCCTCAAGGCGGTGAAGGAAAATGGCGGCCCCGAGATTCCCATGCAGGAGCTCATTGAAACGGAGAGCAATGGCATCAAGTCCTACTTCTACCCTATCCCGACGACTACGAAGAACGCCCGCCCGGTCGTGGCTTTGACGGAGAAGAATTTCTTCCTCTCCACCTCTCAGGATGCGGTTGCCGAAATGAAGGCGAAGCTCGAGGCCGGAGGTGCTCCCTCCCGCCGTGGTGCCTATACCCGTGTGAACTTCTCGGCGGCTCAAGGCCTGGCGAAATACTGGGTCGACCTCGCGAAGGACAATAAGGACGTCATCTTTGAAAATGACTTCCAACGTGATGACTTCATGGAGAATCTTCCCATGATTGAGAAGTTCGTCACCGCCTTTGG
>CALBVA010000059.1 GCA_937969125.1 uncultured Verrucomicrobiales bacterium
CTGGTGACGATGATCAGGGGCTGTGGCTCGGAACCTCGGACAGCAAGTTCACTAAGCAAGCAATCGCCCGTTCCCGGAATAATGTCTCCACTCCCGGAGATTTCGGAGCATATCGCGAGCAAGCTGCGACTCCGGTGAATCTGGTCGCAGGCCAGCGATATTATCTCGAGGCTCTCCAGAAAGATGGTGGTCCAGGAAGCCATCTTGGGGTCAGGTGGTCCTATGCGGGAGGGGTCGGCTTGACCAACTGGGCCTTGGAGCCCGGGGTCACTGCGAGTCAAAGCTCGACTGATCTGGGCGGAGTCGCGGAGAGGGCGATTGATGGAAACACGAGCGGGGTCGTACAAGACGGCTCGGTCAGCATTACCAAGAGTGAGGCATGGTCCGAATGGCAGGTCGATTTAGGGCAGTCCCGCTTGATTGACCGGATCGAGATTTTCAATCGTGATAAGGACGGAGCTCACGTGAGAGCACAGCTTCAGAATTATAAAATAACGATCTTCGATAGTTCCCAGAACACTGTCGCTAACAAATCTTTCCATCCTGTTGGAAATAACACTCACACACAGGCTGTTGAATTCTGGGAAACAGGAGGCAAGACTGGCCGGATTGTCAAGATCACCCAGCTTGGGGGATCAGCGCGTTACTTGAATCTTGCTGAGGTGAGGGTGCTCGGACGTTCCTCAGCAGCTGATGCATACCTTCCCCAGGAGATTCTTTCTGGGTCCAATATTCAGAGCTACGCGGGATCAAATCTCGATGTGGATGGTGACGAACTTCTGGATAGCTGGGAGACCACGCACGGTTTTGACCCAACCATCCTCCAGTCAGGGGATCGATCACCCGCAGCCGATCCTGATGGCGATGGACTCTACAATGCCCTTGAAAGTTTGGAGGGAACGGACCCGTTCCTTGCCAATTCACTGGCTGGCGCGTTCACCCTGGAATATTGGCAGGGGAATTTCGGAACCGATGTTGCCGACTTCGTAAGAAGTTCTCGGTATTTCGAGGCTCCTGATCGCCGGGCTGTGGTTCGCCCTTTGAATGCTCTGCGCTTGGACAATCTCGGACGTGACCTTGCCTATCGCATGAGGGGATCATTCACCGCTCCGACGACGGGCAGCTATCGTTTCTGGATCAGTAATAAGGATGGCGCGGAATTTTGGCTCAGTGATGACGCGACTAAGTTTCGCAAACGCCGCTTGATGGCTATGGGGCCGAGATTTGGGACAGCCTACGGAAACAAAAGTGACTTTGGCGACCGCTGGGATCGCTTCCTGAGCCAGATGAGTGATGATATCGATCTTGTCGCTGGGCAGACTTACTTTTTCGAAATTCTCGGCCAGCGAAACAATGTCTGGGATGGCGATGTCGCCATTGCCTGGGCTCCACCGGGTCAGTCCCGTTCGCTGCTTCCAGCATCGGTCTTGGAGTCATTCAGCGGAGATAGCTTGGATCTTGATGATGACTACCTTCCAGATGCGTGGGAGGTCTCATTCGGTCTCGATGCCACTGACAACGGAGCCACCAATCCTGAAACCGAAGGGGAATATGGAGATTTCGATGATGACGGACTCACCAACCACGAAGAATACCTCCTGGGGACCGATCCTTCCTCTCATGACACTGACAACGATGGCCTGCCCGATCTTCTCGAGCGCGATACCTACGGGACTGACCCTCTCGTGAGTGATGCGCCGTCGGAGACGGTTAGCTCGACCGTCGATCTTTCTTCTTATGTGAGTTCCGCTCATCCGTGGCTCGAAACTACCGAGGGCCTCGTTCCGACGAGTTTCCGGGGCAATGTTATTTTTAATTTCAATGCTCCCACGAGCGGTCACTGGTTGCTCAAGGTCACTTCTAAACTACTCGGAGGCTCTTTGACCGACAAGGTCGTGCCGGTGCATGTCAGCATCAATGGGACCCAGCTCGAAACAAGGCGGCTGATCTTCGGCGCGCAGGATAGAGCAATTATGAGCTTGGTTACTCCAAATCTCACCGGTGGAAATCACACCCTGAATCTGGATTTTGATAACCTGATCGCTCAGCGCTCCGTCATGATCGAGAAGATCGAGGTGATCGCACCCGGAGGGCTCGATGCTAACTCCAATGGGATTGCTGACTGGATCGACGAGATGCTGGGTCAGGTGAACTCGATTGTCGGAGTGTCTCAGTATTCCCGGGTTTCACCTTGGTTCGTGGAAGGAGTCGCACGGGCAGGAGTGACCATCAATTCCGAAACACCCAATCAGGGAATCAGCTCAAATCATTGGTATACCTCGCTCGAACTTGATTCGCAGACCCCAACCAATGTCTCCGTCAACTACTACGATGGTGTCTCTGAATCTACCGCAATTACCTGGGAAGCGACCAATGTCATGGACAATGAAACCCTAGTCATTCGTCAGGGTGACTCACTTCTTCTCGGTGCCACTCCTCTATCAGGAGCGACGGGCCAGGCTGTTTCGCTCACCGTGACGGGGCAGACGAACCACGCCCTTGACCCTTCTGCAGTTGCGACTCAAAGCAGCACACCGTCTGCCAATTCTCCTGCTTCGAACGCTATCGATGGTGAAACTTACGGTCCGGCTGACAATCAGTCGGCTCGCACCGGTCAAGATCCCAACGCTTGGTGGCAGGTCGATCTTGGGCAGGAACGTTCGATTGAGCGCATTGTAATTTGGAACAAAGCACCGGATAAATGGGCTTTGGCTAACTTCAAGGTCGATGTTCTAGACGATCTCGGCAATGTCACCATCACAAAGGATTTCTACACTACCGGGGTTTTTGAACTTCACGTGCGGGAGAAAGAAGTGTGGGACCTCGGAGGTCTCTATGATGCACGAACTGTTCGTATCGAGCGACTTGGTCCTGTCGAAGGGCAAAATTTGCTTGAACTCGCCGAAGTTCAGGTCTTTGGCTCATCCGATATTCAGTTAGCGACTGATTCTGACGTTACCGAATTCCAGTTCGATATTCCCGGCGTTCATGCCCTGACTGCAACGCATCCCAATGGTGACGTCGGGTCCTTGACCGTGGAGGTTAAGAAAGGGGAATCAGATACCCCCGCCTTTGACCTGCTCTCTCTCAAGCGGGATTGGATCACCTTCGATCCGGCCACTACTGATACGGACCTCTTTTTTGATGGAGGTGAATTCATCCGGGTGGAGCAAACTCCGCAATTTGGAAGAAATGACTATGACGAAATCACCCGCTTCCGGCTCCCCACTTATGCTGATCAGCGCGGATCTTATAATGTCTTGCTCCGGGCCTTCGAGCAGGGACCGGTCGTGGCTGCTCAGCCGGTCAATGTCGTTGGCTTTACCAGTGGCTTAAGTGGGGGCTCTGTTTCCGCGATCTCCAGCCCTCATTTTAAAGGCATGACACTCATCACCGTTCCCTTGGTGGTCACTGACCTTCCGACCGGAGGATATGTCCAGATCACTTCTATTCGCTCCGGTCTCATTTTCCTCGATGGCACGCCCACTTTAACTCTGACTGCCGCCGACTTTGTCGATGGCGTCTATGATCTGCAGTTCCTCTTCCCGCAGCACTTCACCGGAGGTTTCTGCCATAGTATCACTATTTATGACGGTGATGGGAAAATTATGGTCCGGCAATAATGCGATCACGACTGTCTCTGTAACCGATCTGCTCGATGAAACTTACCTGGCCTCTCCTGATTCTCGTTCTCGCCTTGGCGGGGGCTGGCATCTGGTATGGGCAGAAGAACTCTGAGCAAAACGTCCAGAGTGAGCAGGTCGATGACGATTCGACTTCAGTCAGATCGATCGTTGTTACCGAGAACAAAAAAGTGGCGAGTCTGACCAATCCAGCCATTCCACCGATTACCCGTATCAGGGATCTACGGAGACTTGATCCGCAGTCACTTTCCGAGGCTGATATTGAAAAAA
>CALBVA010000060.1 GCA_937969125.1 uncultured Verrucomicrobiales bacterium
CTTTTCTCCAGGAGGCAGTCTGAAAAGTGGCGGATGAGTGTTGCGAAGGAATCTCTCCTGAAGCAATGCGCGACGAGGGAGATGGTCTCAGCCAATCACCTCCTCGAATGCCATTCCCGCCGCGTCTCTCGGAGATAAGGAGGGATTGTCCACCGGCCAATCGATCCCTAGATCGGGATCATCCCAAGCCAGCACTTTCTCGGTCGCGGGGTTCCAAGGACGAGAGACGAGGTAGGCGATGGTCGCTTCTCCGTGCGGGGTCGCCAGGCCGTGTGCGATGCCCTCCGGCAAATAAATCTGCGAGGGAAGGTCACTCTCCGCGCCGAGTTCAAAACTGTCCCACTGCCCGAAGGTCGGAGAATCCTTCCGTAAATCCACCGCGACATCGAAGATCCTTCCGGAGATCACCGTGATCAATTTCGCCTGCGATTCGGGATCCTGTAGGTGCAGCCCACGGATGGAGTTTTGCCGCGTGTGGGAGAGATTCATCTCGGCCCACTCATGGGTATAGCCGGCCTCGGCATGCAGCCGGTTCGCGAAGATCGGGCGGAAGGCTCCGCGCTCATCATCGAAGCGGGGCGGCTTGAGCAGCATCACACCGGGCAGCTTGGTCGGGAGGGTGTCCATCCAGATCAGTCTCATGAACCTCACCCGCTTCGTGAAGGGAGAAAGCGGTGAAGTTTGACCGCTCTCGTCCCATACCGTATGCCGGAGGCGGAGATGCTCACCAAATCACAACTCGCCGACCTCCTGGAGGAGCACGGCCAGCCCGCTTACCGCGCCACCCAGATTCTCGATTGGATCTATCAAAAGCGCGCCAGGTCCTGGGATGAAATGAGTAACCTCCCGACCGCGCTCCGGACTGCTCTTGCTGAAAAATACCCCCTCCGCCCGCTGACCCACACCCTGACAAAGGGCTCCGCTGACACCACGCGGAAGTTTCTCCTCCAGCTGCCGGACGGACGCTATATTGAGACCGTTCTCATTCCCGCCTCACCTGCGCTCTATGGCGAAAAGTCCGATCGCCACACCCTTTGCGTCTCCTCGCAGGTCGGCTGCGCCTACGGTTGCAAATTCTGCGCCTCGGGCCTGGATGGCTTCACGCGAAATCTTACTGCGGGTGAGATTGTCTCCCAGATCATCCTTGCCGAGGAACTCTCCGGCGAGAAGGTAAACAACCTTGTCTTCATGGGCATGGGCGAGCCGCTCGCGAATTTCAAAAATCTCTGCGAAGCGCTCGAAATCATCACCTCCGATTGGGGCCTGCACATCGGAGCACGGCGTATCACCGTCTCCACCTCCGGTCTCGTCCCGCAGATCAAGAAACTCGCCGAGCTCCCACAGCAAATCCGCCTCGCCATTTCCCTGCACGGTCCGGACGACGTCACTCGCGAGAAAATCATGCCGGTGAATAAAAAGTATCCCGTGGCGGAGCTCTTCGATGCCCTCCGCGTCTGGAACACGAATAAGAACCAGAAGATCACCTTGGAATACATCCTTATCGATGGGGTCAATGCTTCTCTGGATCACGCCCGCATTCTCACGAAACGGGCGCAGTCCATTAAGGCCAAGGTGAACCTCATTCCGTATAACACGGTGGAGGGCCTTCCGTGGGTTCGTCCGGATGACGCCGCCTGCCTCCGCTTTAAGAAGATCCTCACCAACGGAGGAGTCTCCGCGACCCTGCGCCTGGAAAAAGGTCACGACATCGATGCCGCCTGCGGCCAGCTCCGCCTCAAGAAAGAAAAAGGAGCGGTGTGAATGCCTCCCGCTTCCTACATAGAGTGATTGCTTGGCGGAGCTATATGGCATCTCGCTTCCAGTGATTGAGATTCTCGACACTCCGAATTGCCCGTGCCCACGCTCCAAGCCCCCTACAAAACGCGGTATCTCATCCCTGACAAGCTTCTTGAGTTCTCGGAGCCAGCTTGTAATTTGAATGCGTTACGTTTCTGTGACATTGATCGGCGGTTCGGTCAGGGATGGATACGCTTGAACGTCTGCTTAACATGATCTGTCGCATCTTAATCCTAATTCTAGTCTCATCGTTTTCGATGCTCTATGCTGATAGCCCTTGGGCGGGTGAGTGGATTTTGAAACCCGATAATCAGAGTGCTGAACTCAAGGATGCCGACAAAGGGTTCAATGAGGGAGCCGGTTATTATAGTTCAGGCCGACATGCATTTCTTCTTGGAGCAGATCGCGCGGTGATTGAAGCGAAGGAAAGTATTTCTTTCTCAAAGCTTGAAGTTCTTTTTCAAGACAGTGAAAAATGGATTTTGATTCTTACATCCTCTGATAACGCTTCAAAAGCAGTTCTCAGATACTACCCTGAAAAGCAGCTTATTATAGCAGATGGGTGGCTGTCAGGTGAGAGGTTTGCAGTTCGCTATTCTCGTAAAACACAGGCAGAAGTCAGCACTGACCAACCCGCTACCACTCCGGAGCCGAAGTCGGAGGGTAATGAGAAGCTTAAACTTGAATCGAAGGAGCGCTCGCAGTAGCGGGTGGCAGGCCGGACGTTCATAAAATGGGCCTCGATTCTGTAGAACTCGTCATTGCGACAGAAGAGACTTTGGGTATTTCGATTTGCGACGCAGACGCTGAGCAGATCGTCACGCCTCGTCATTTGATTGACCATGTTAAGAGCTTGGTGAACGCGAAGCCGAAGGCTCGACCATGTTTATCGCAGCGAGCTTTTCATCGCGTGAGGCGAAGTTTAGTCACTGCCGCACAG
>CALBVA010000061.1 GCA_937969125.1 uncultured Verrucomicrobiales bacterium
GGGGCGATGTCGCCAGTTGGATTTTCGGATGAAAATTTCTTTGAAGTGCGCGAGAATTGATATCGGGTGCGGTTTCCAAACTGACGTCGGGTGATTTTGAGGTGTGTTTTGGTGGGGTTTTCTTGAGGCATGGCGGATGAACTCCGCCGCCACATGGCGGAGTTTTTCAAGCGCCATGCCATATAGGAAGGCTTCCGGATCCAACATGACCGGGACGGATCATGCCCCTTTCTGCCCTACTCGGGCTGCTCCACCTTCGCGGGCTCGGGCTTCGGAGCTTCCACTTTCTTGGCCTCTTCCAGAGCTTTTTTGAGCTGATTGACCTCATTGCTCATCGCTCCGGCTTTTTTCTGCAACTCAGCTTCGCGCTTTTTCGCTTCTTCGAGTGCTTTCTTCAAGTTAGCAGCTTGCTTTTTCGCCTGCTCCACTTGCTTCATCGTTCCGGCCTGTTGTTTTTTTACCTCACTGAGGCTCTTGCGAGTGGTGGCGAGCTCTTTTGACGCACCGGCGAACTTCTGCTTCTCCTGATTGAGACTGGTCTGCAGGGCACCAGCAGATTTGGTGAGATTGGCAATTTCACCGTTCTTCTTTGAGAGGTCGGTGCTCAGGCTCTGACCCTTCGTTTCCAACTGTGCCAGTCTGGCGGAGGCCTCCCGCTCGGAGCGAATGGCCCCGTAAGGAGTGCCGAGATCCTCGGCAGGCTCAATCGTATACCGATGCACCTGCTGTCCATAAATCAATCCTCCGTAAACCAGCGCCGCTGCTCCTCCGAGAAGGAAGATGGCGTAAACCACTCCACGACCCCGTGCATTCACCGCCCAGATCTTGGTGAGGTAAGCCAGAGCGAAGGCTACCAGAGATCCGATGCCAAACCAGAGGTAGGCATTCCAGGTTGGGCCGGAATTGCCTTCCAGCTTCATAAAGACGAGGCCGGAAGCCGCCGCCAGCGTGCCGGTGATGACCGCGAGGAAAAGAGTGAGCCGCGTCATCGGGTGGAATTTTCCAAAGCTCAACCAGCCGGCAATCTCAGCGACCACCACACCGGTAATGAGGCCGAGTGGAATCATAGCGAGGATGGGGTGCAGGTTTCCGATCAGGCGGGACTTCCAGCTGTCCTTGGCCAGTAGTTCGGCAAAGAATTCGCCATTACGAAGGTAGGCAAAAACTCCTACCGTGATGACGAGGGCCAGCACCAGGAGCGTTAGAAAAATACGCCCCGCCCGGCCCTGTTCCTCAACATCGGTTGTCTCTTCGGTGGATACCAATACCTCGTCGTCTTCCGCTTCGTGATCTGTCATGCGTATTGAATACACTCGAAAGCCCGATCAGCCCGCAGAAAAATCGAGAAATGCGCCGGTGACGGTTCTTTCTTAGCACCAAACCAACCGCTTCGGGACAATTCGAAATACTTTGGACTTCCTAACTAATAGGTAGATTTGGTAAGAGCTGTCTATGGCCCGACGCTACTATGCGAAGTCTGACCGCTCGCTGGAGTTTTCTCGTGAGGCGGGGAGGCGGGGATTTTTTGGGCGGCCGACCTGGATCGTCTTTGGAATTTTCGTCTTGGCGGTCTGTGTGGCTTTTAGCATCCCGGCGATCCCGCAATACCGCGAGCTTCAGAAAATCGAAGCGGAGCTAGTGGAGGCGGAGAAGGAGGAACAGGCCATGCTGAAAAGGTGCCGACAACTGGAGGCGGAGGCGACAGCGCTAAGGAAGAATCAGGATTACCTCGAGGCGCGTTCGCGCGATCCGCTGCGCTACCATGTGCCGGGTGAGCGGGTCATTCAGCTGGACTAACAGTTTGTGGAGGGAAGAGACGTCGGAATTCTCCGGCTTTTCGTCGGGCCTCTTCAAGCTGTCCTTCGTCCTGTAGCGACTTGATTTTGCCAATGAGGGCCGCTTGAAAGTAGCGGGTGATGCTTGGCTGATTCCTCCGGAGCTTTGCGGTGAGCGGGGTGCGGAGGCGACCATCGTGCAGCAAATACTCCCAGGGCCGTGTGGGAGGATTTGGTGGAAGGGGGAGGAATTTAGGATCTCGCGCGGAGATGGTGGGAACTTGCTCCATGAAGTCCAGCCGTGCCTTGCGGGCCAGCTCGGGATCCGGAGAGTCACCACGAAGGGCGAGGATGGTGGGGGCGACTTCCAGGACGTGGGCATTCTGGAAGCGGTGGTTCGTCTTGACCTCCGGGCCGTGTATGAGCCAGAGAGCTTCTCCTTTGGAAGAGGATTGGGAGCTGACGAGGTGAATGAGGGTTTTCGGTGGGAGTTGTTCGATGAGAGAGGCCAGGAGCCGGTCGAGATGCTGGTAGGCTTGGGTGCGGAAGGTCGAATCAGTTTGGATGATTTTTGGAAGGCTGGCGAAGGAGACAGCGGCAAAGTCCCAGTCGGTGCTGTAGAGACCGGTGAGTAGGGCGTCGTGGATACTGAAGTCGGCGGCGAGGATCTCGCGAATCCTCGTGGAGGAGGCGTCATCCGGTAAATGGGGAGCGAAGGTCTTGAGATCGACTTTCGAGGCGGAGAGGCGCGCTTCGCGAAGATGGGGTAATTGATCCTGCTGGGCGTGGAGGGAACCGGTGGGAAGGGTCTCGCGATGTTGTCGATGACGGGAAGGCCAGGGGAAGCGGTCGCTGACCTGAAGGTGGAGGCGGGGGTCGACCGGATGAGTGAGAGGCCAGCCGAAGACGAGGCAGCGATCGCCAAGGGCGGTAAGGCGCTCCCAAACCGGAGACCAATCACGACCGGTGACTTCGCGAAGCGGGCCTTCTGGAGAGTCGGCGTGGAGAGGGTTAAAGATGCCGTGTTGATGCGGGGGAAGGCCGCTGGCCAGGCTGACCGGGCCGGTGTAGGCACCCGAGGGTAAGGCTGAAGCCAGGGCGGAACTGGAGCCTTCGGAGAGGAGTTGTGCGAAGGTGGGAAGGTCGCCTGAGAGGGGTGCTTGCCTGAGGTCTGACCAAGCGAGACCTTCCATGTGGATGAGAATCTGGCGTTGGCGGGTGGCATTCATGATGGGGCGGATGAAATGAAAAAGGAGGTAGAGCCGCAAGGGTGGGCTTGTGGATTGGGAGGGAATGATGTGAGCTTTTCAGAGCGATGGATGAGAAGAATGAGGTGAGATTGAAACCGCAGATTCTCTGCATGTTTTCGGGCGGTCTGGACTCAGTGGGAATGCTCTGGCAGCTCCTGACAGCGGAGAAATATGCGGGCTTTGAGATTTATCTGCATCACATGCATTTGCTCAATCGCGAGGAACGGGCGGAGGCCGAGGGCGAGGCGGTGGAGGTGCTGTATCGGGAGTTCCGCAAGGCGACGGGGCGCGATTTTAAGGTGACCGAGAATGTGGTGGAGTATCGCTTTATGGAGCGAGGATTCATTTATGACATGGATCTTGCGGCATTCATGTCCGGAAATATTTGTCGGGTGAATCCGCGAATCACGAAGGTCGCGATGGGACGGACGGCGACCGATCTGGCGGCAGTGAGCAGCGACTTCCAGGCGCGCATGGACCGGGCGCAGAGGATCTTTGAGAATGTGCTCTCATTGGAAAAGAGGGATCTGCCGGAGCGGATCTTTCCGGTGAAGGCGTTTACGAAAGCGGAGATTTTCGCGATGCTGCCGGAGACACTCAGGGAGGCGGCGTGGTCTTGCCGGATGCCGGTTTATTTTGATGACAAGTCACCGGAGCCTTGCGGGAAGTGCCACACTTGTGATGATCTTTGGGCAATGCGGGAGGAATTGGAAGCCAGGCAAAAAGATGGAGTATCGGGAGATCTTTAATCATCGGGGAGATGCCTATCACGCGGCGATGGCACTGTGTCCGGAGGCGCGGAGGGAGGAGTTTCAAATTCCGCTCGGGTTGCTGGAGATGCGAGATGGGGAACGGTTGTGTGATTTCCCCTCGGGCGGCGGATATGTGGGAGGATTCCTAAAGGCGGATGCTGAGGTGATTGCGCTGGAGGCGAGCGAGGAGTTCGCAGCGCAGGGTCAGCCATGCCAGGTGGCGGGCTGGGAGAATCTGCCGCTGGCGGATGCGTCAGTGGACGGGGTGCTGTCGTTGGCGGCCCTACATCACACGGGGAAGCGGGAGGAATTTTACCAGGAAGCCTGGCGGGTGCTGAAGCCGGGCGGGCGCTTTGTCATTGGGGATGTGATGAAAGGCACGCCGCAGGACCGGTTTTTAAATGGCTTTGTGAATCGTTGGAACTCAATGGGCCACAAGGGGGATTTCCTTGATCGTGACACCGAGATGGCGCGGATGGAGCGGGTGGGCTTCAGGGTAGATCACGCAGAGCGGACTGAGTATGGCTGGGGCTTCGGAGATCGGGCGGAGCGAGTGGAGTTTTGTCGCGGGCTTTTTGGGCTCGATCTCGCTGAAGCGGGCGAGATTGAAAAGGGGCTGGAGGAGCTGGGGTCCGGGGATGATCTCGTCATTCCCTGGGGCTTACTTTTTATCCGGGGACGGAAGGATTGAAGAAAAAAGGCCGAAGCGCGAACGGTCCGAACTCATTCGCGTCAGTTTAAGCAGCTATCCAGCCTGTTTTAAAAATCTCCTGAGTCGTTCAGAGTCTTGCCACGACCCATTGCAGAAGCGTGTTTTGCGCAGTCTGACGGCGGACGAAGGCTGCTTCATTCCCGTGGCCGGCCCTCTTTCTGTCCTCGTCCTACCGCTAGTCCGACAACAAGACCGAGGACGATGCCCAAGATCACGACCCAGATGAGGGAACGATTGTTCAGAATTTCCTGCGGGTCATTCATGCCGAAAAGGCTAATGAGGGTTCCGAGAGGGAAGAAGAAGGCTACGAGCCGATTGAGTCTCCGGGATTCAAGAGTAGCCCTCAGGCTGAGTTCCGATTGCTCGGCGGCATTCTCAGCAATGACGAATTCCATGCCGTCCTTGGCATCGGCGTGGGCCAGATCGATTGCGCGCTCCAGCTCGCTGGCTTCGTCGCGGATCAGCAGGATCTGACGATCGTCTTTTCGCAGCTCGCGTGCTTTTTGAAGGACCTCCATCATGTGACGGGTCGAGCGAAGGAGCGGGGTGGCTTCCTTCAGGATCTCAAAATACTCCTGCGCCGACTGCGCGGCCTCCACCCGCTCGTCGAGGTCATGAATGAGAGTCCGATAAACTTCGAGGTGGATTTTCAATGCCGCCACTCCACCGGGTTCGGGCGATGATTTCCAAGTTCCGTTGGTATCCCGCCAGAAGAAGGCAGCCTTTCGGTCGGCATCATCGATGGCCCTTGGTGCCTCGTGGAGAATGAGGAGTAAGTGGCCGTCCTCATCCATGAGACGCTGGCGACCTGCGCTGTCACCGAGGCGACGGTGGAAGGCATCAGGGACTTCCCACATTCGGGGCATCAACCGGGAACGATTTGTTTCCATACGCGGAGTTATCTTGGATA
Source organism: uncultured Verrucomicrobiales bacterium (assembly GCA_937969125.1). Classification (GTDB taxonomy): domain Bacteria; phylum Verrucomicrobiota; class Verrucomicrobiia; order Verrucomicrobiales; family Akkermansiaceae; genus SW10. The sequence goes on from CALBVA010000061.1 coordinate 5,400, forward strand.
ACGTGAGAAAGTGCAGTGATAAAATCCTGGAGGATTGGAATGATGACTGCACTCTCGGGGCCGCAGCCTGCTTATCGTCTTCGGCGCTTCAATGTGTTCCGCGTTTTCAATTAGGATTTCCTCAAGCTATCCGATCCTCCGGATAGGCTATTGTCGAGTTGTTGCCGAGCGGAGAGGAAGGTTGACGCATTAATGTTCGTCTGCAAGCGACGATCGAAGCCCGTCGGGTGGCTTTTTAGTTCGCCTTACTCTTTCGTCGGCCAATCCGCGCCGGTAAGCCAATTGTGGATGAGGTCGGCGCTGCGGGTGAGATTTCCGGTGACTCGATATTTCGAGGCGCGGAGGGCATCGGCATTGTAGCGGTCTTCATCGACGACACATTGCGGTGGGCCGCCGGAGGCGTGAATGAATCGGATATCACCTTCCTGCGGAACGATGAGAAAAGCCGCGTGCGTATCTAGCCCCACGATTCTAATCCCAGGACCGCGCGCGATGACTTCATCGAGAAACTTCTTATAAGAAAGCCCGCTGCGAATGTGCATATTTTCTCTGGGCAAGAAGGTTCTAATAATGTTCTGCGAGGGCTGTTGCCCGAGCTTGTATCGCTCTACCCGGAAACCCGCATCTTGCAGCACCGTAGAGACGAAGTATCCGCAGGCAATGGTTCCGCTGCCCGGCTTCTTACAATGCCCGTTAAAATCATACTTCGTCCCTAGCCAGCAGCGCATCATTTTAGGGAGCGTGGTCTCCAAGACATTCTGCGCTTCGATGATGACATTGGAAATCTCGCGTGGGGTGCGGGCCCGGGCGTATCGCTGAGCGAGGACTGTTCGGCGCATTTCCAGATCGCCTCGCAGCTTTTCGTAGGTCTTGGGGTCAGGCTTGATCTTGTCTTTGGCAGACCGTTTGGCACCAAAGTGCGAGTTGTAGAGACTGATCAAGGGGTCCCGATAATTCCACGCCGCACCTGCCAAAGTGGCCAGGAGAGTAAGGAGGAGCAATCGTCGGAGGATTTTCATCGGCGTCGCGAGTCTAAGCGACACCGATCAAACCACCAGCCTGCCAAATTACCACTCGTAGCGGACTGAGACGGTGGCATTGCGCCCGGCCTGATTCTGACCGGAGCCATGGATCCGGTAGTCCTCATCGGTGAGGTTCTCGAATGCAAAGTTCACCGAGAGATTTTCGCTGACGGTCCAGCCGGCGTAGATCGAGGGGATGATGTATCCGGGTGTGCCATTGACTGGGACGCGTTGGGTATCGCTGGCGGCGAGGCGGGAGAGATTGTCCTGCTTCGTCGCGGCGCGGACATTTCCGGAGATCCAGAACTTTTCGGAAGGGTGGGTCCACTTGACCTCAAGTCCACCGCTGAGCGGGATGAGGCGGCGAATGGTGTCTTCCATTCCTCCCTGTTCCTGTTTTCCATCGTTCCAAGATGCGTAAGCGGAGATCCGCCACTCATCGGCGAGCTGGTAGGCGACAGAGGCTTCGAATCCGTAGAGATATCCGTCACTTCCATTCGTGGTGACAAGGCCACCGGAGCCATCGCTGACTCGGACGATTCCGTCATCGATCCAGGTGTGGAAGGCGGAGAGCTTCAGAGAGAGGTCACCATTGTCATAGCGTGTCCCGATTTCTGCGGTCAGGTAGGTCTCTGGATCGACATCGGGCGAACCGCTGGAATCGAGTCCATTGAGCGCGAACTGCTGGCCGGTGAGATCATCGAGGTTCGGAGCACGGAAGGATTGGGAAAGCCCGCCAAAGAGTTGCCAAGTCTCAGAGATTTCGTACTTTGCGCGTAAGGAGAGGGAGAGATTTTCCCAAGAGGCGTCACCGGATTGGTCGACGGTGGCTCCGGCGGGGCGATAGCCATCCCAGTCCGCCCGGGCATAGGTAAAGCGTGCTCCGGCGTCATATGAGAATCGCTGACCAATCTCGCCAGAGTAATTAGCAAAGAGACCGAGGGAGTCGTAGCTGGCGTCATCTGCGACCGGGCGGTTCTGCGGGCGGTTTGCTCCATTGCGTCGGCCCTCGGAGGAGACTTCATCGTGGTAGAAGTCAGCACCCCAGACGACTGGTCCAGACTTGGCCTGGAAGGTCAGTCCGTAGGTGTCGAGATCGAGAATTCTCTCATCAATACGGCCCGAACTCCGGACGCGAAATTCCGAGTCTTGCGTTTTTTGGTAGGAGAGGGTGGTTTGCCATTCATCGATCCAGGAGATCGCGGACTCGGAATCCTCGAGGCGGAGGTAGGTCAGTGAGCGTTCTTGATCCAGAGTGCGCTCCAGATCGGTCCCGGCTGTGGTGAATGAGCTGCCGTGGAACCAGGCGCGGCTATCGACGGTGGAATGCCAGCGAGGGACATCATCTTGATTCAGAGAGGTGTGGGCCAGGGTCAAGGTGCGGCTGTCGGAGAAAGCATATTCGAATTTGAAATCGAAGGATTGTTCGCGGTAGCCGGTATTTCGCATTCGGCCGAGCGCGGAGTCCTTGATATCGCCAATGTCCTTCGCCGAGGCTCCGAGCATGAGGCCCCACTCACCGCCCACTCCGAGCCGTTGTTCGAGGCGCCCGAGATGTGATTCCGAGTTGGTATCGAAGCGGTAATAGGCCGCCCCACCAGAGAAGAATCCCTCCTTATCACGGAAGCCGGATGACTTTGAAAGAGTGTTGAGAGTGCCTCCGATAGCGTCTGATCCGTAGAGGACGGAGCCTTGTGACTTAATGAGCTCCAGTCGAGCGATGGCCTGGGAATCGAGGGTGTTCCAATACTGGACCGGACCGCCGCGCCAGGTGGAATTATTCAACCGGACGCCATCGAGAAGGAGGAGGTTTTGGCGACCGGTGAAGCCACGGACGTAGGGTGAGCCGTGGCCGGGGGTGGTCTGCTGCACGAGGACTCCGGGTGTGTCCAGAAGGGCCTGTGGTAGGGTGCGGGAGGCCTTTTCCTTCAATTGCTCCGCAGTCAGGATCTCGGCAGTGTAAGGTTCGTCATTAGCCTTTTCGGTGGTCCGGCTTGCGGTGACTACGATGTCTGGCAGAGTGTCTTGGGCGACGAGGGGTAGAGGGAGAAGGTAGAGAAGTTTTTGCATCGTAGGAGTCACGCAGGAAAACGAAAATTACTGGCGAGTTCTTAGAAGAAAGAACCCGCGGAAGCAATTGGCTTCGCGGGTTGTTGGGGTCGGGAGATCAGAGGCTTGCGCGTGATTACTCCATCGCTTTGGCTTCCATGGCTGCGGTATATTGCCGCTCTTCCTCGTGAGAGTGGATACGCAGATTTACCTGTACGCCATCACGCTCGCAGGCGGCCTTGATCAGACTGCGAATGGTGCTGGCGGTGAAGCCTTGTCGACCGATTAGGGTGGCGACATCCGGCTGGCTGAGGACGAGGCGGAAGTTCACCTTGTTCTCGCCGGAGTGGCCGATGCGGAGCTCGGCGAGCTTAGGATCGCTGATGAAGTTCAGGGCGATATACTGGATGAAGTCTTTGATTTGTGCGGTGATTTTCTCCATAGTGTGAAAGTGTTTTTAGGATTGTGAATCGCAGCGGTGTGGAAGGACAGGATAATTTGTAGGGCTGTCGGACTGGTTCAGGGTTTCCTCAGATGAATCCCTACAAAAAAGCCCGCCAGAGACAGCGGGCTTTTTTGTGAGTTGTCTTTAAAAGGGGATGTCGTCATCGCTGGGATCCGGCTCGCTGTCGAAGGACGAATCAAAGGCACCCGGAGGCGGGTCATTAGCTGCCGAGGCTTGCGGGTTTCCACCGCTACCGCCTTCGATTTTCCAGGCGTTCAGATTCACGTAGTAGCGGCCTTTGTATTCGTTGCCGCGGATGTCGAAGGTGACTTTCAGTTCATCGCCGATACTCAGGGTATTGAGCTGGTCGATCTTATCGCGGACGGTTTCGAATTTCACCATCTGCGGGTATTTGCCATCGGGGACCTCGATGACAAATTCGCGTTTGGTGAAGCCGCTTGCAAAGGTTTGAAGGTCTTCGAGGACCTTCAGCGTGCCGGTGAGTTCAAATGAGTTGGCCATGGTGTTCTTGTAATGAAATTCTCTTAGCGGAAGTGTCGTCTGATTGTGAAGTCTTCCTGCTCCCAGACTAACTCGGATTGAGGGAAGTCAGCCTCGTAGTCGGGGAAGATCGTGTCGCCGGGATGAGCTTCCGGGACGTGCGTGATGATGAGATCTTCCAGATAAGGCAGGAAAAATTGGTAAATCTGTGCGCCACCGATAATGAAGACCTGCTGATCGATTAGCGGGAGCTCATTGAGATCCTTCGGGCTGTGGATGGTTTCGACACCATCGTGATGCCACGCCGGGTCATGGGTGATGACGATGTTTTGCCGTTTCGGGAGCGGCTTGCCAATGGAATCAAAGGTCTTCCGTCCCATCACGATAGGATGGCCGGAGGTCTGCTTTTTGAAGAATTTTAGATCATCCGGCAGATGCCACGGGAGGCCGCCGTCCTTCCCGATGATACGATCGGGAGTCATAGCTACAATGGCAGTGAGTTTCATATGGCGACGGCGGCCTTAATGTGGGGATGGGCCTCATATCCGACCAGCTCAAAGTCCTCAAAGACGAAGGAATCGATGTCCTTTTTCTCCGGATTCAGGATCATCTGCGGAAGGGGCATAGGAGAGCGGCTGAGCTGCTTGCGGGCTTGCTCCAAATGGTTGGAGTAAAGGTGGAGATCACCGAAGGTGTGGACGAAGTCGCGGGCCTCGTATCCACAGACCTGCGAGATCATTAAGGTGAGAAGCGCGTAAGAGGCGATATTGAATGGCACCCCGAGGAAGAGGTCGGCGCTGCGTTGGTAGAGCTGGCAGCTCAGGCCGGGTCGCTCCGAGTCTGGATCATGAACGTAGAACTGGAAGAGAAGGTGGCAGGGAGGGAGGGCCATCTCCTCGACCTTGCCGACATTCCATGCCGAGACGAGATGGCGGCGCGAGGTGGGATTGTGTTTGAGGCCATCGATGAGGTTGGCGATTTGATCAATGAAGGTTCCGTCCTCTTTCGGCCAGGAGCGCCACTGTTGTCCGTAAACCGGTCCGAGGTCGCCGTTCTCGTCAGCCCACTCGTCCCAGATACGCACCTTGTTTTCGCGAAGATAGGCGATATTGGTCTCACCTTTTAGGAACCAGAGGAGCTCATGAATGATGGAGCGGAGGTGTAGTTTTTTTGTGGTGAGACAGGGGAAGCCCTGGCGCAGATCATAGCGGGCCTGCCGTCCAAAAACACTGAGTGTTCCCGTCCCCGTCCGGTCGCCCCGGGTCTCCCCGTTTTCGAGAACATCGCTGAGGAGCTCGAGGTAGGTTTGCATGGCGGGAGAATGGAATAAGGGATTGGCCGGGGAAAGCCGGAAGTCAGTTTTGGTGAGACAATGATGATCTCTCCACAAAAAAAGCCGCTTTCCCGGAAGGAAGCGGCTGTCATTGGGGAAAAAGGAAGAGGGGGAAGTTTCCTCAGCTTATCAAACTATGCATCAAGGCCGAACGCGGAGTGTACTACCCGAGCAGCTTCCTCTATCTGTTCCTCCTCCACTGTGACCGAGATCTTGATCTCGGAGGTGGAGATCATCCCGATATTAATGTTCGCCTCACCGAGGGCTTCGAACATTTTCGCGGCCACTCCGGAATGGGAACGCATTCCAATTCCGACACAGGAGAGCTTGCCAATGCCGGCCTCGGTCTCGATTGCGGCGTCGCCATCCAGTTCGGCGAGTACCGGCTTCAGGGCGACCTGGGAGCGCCCGAGGTCATTGGTGTGCATCGTGAAGGAGTGACGCGCGCAGCCATCGTGCGCGATGTTTGAGACGATCATATCGATGTTCACCTCGGCCTCTGCGAGGGCTCCGAGGATTTTTCCGGACATCCCGGGAGTGTCGGGGATACCGGTAATGGTGACGCGGGCTTGGGAGCGCTCGATCGAGACTCCGCGGATGACGACTGATTCCATGGCTTCGTGTTCTTCGGTGACGATGGTCCCCGGGTTTTCATTGAGAGAGGAGCGCACCTCGAATTTTACGCCGTATTTTTTGGCGAATTCGACTGAGCGCGATTGCATGACCTTCGTGCCGACCGAGGCCAGCTCCAGAAGTTCATCATAAGAAATTTCCGGCAGCTTTCGTGCCTTTTCCACCACCCGTGGGTCGGCGGTGTAAACACCATCGACATCGGTGAGGATCTGGCAAATGTCCGCCTTAACTGCTGAGGCTACCGCGATGGCGGAGAGATCGGAGCCGCCCCGGCCGAGGGTGTGAATGAGTCCCTCCTCCGTGATTCCCTGGAATCCCGCGACTACGATGGTCTTGTCCTCGGCGAGATAGCGGTCGATCACGGCGGGCTTGATATCCTCGATCCGGCCTCTGGTGTGCGAGCCACTGGTGATGATGCCGGCCTGCCGGCCTGTCGCAGAGACCGCCTCCACGCCGATCTCATTCAGCGCGATCGTGAGTAGCGCGATGGACTGCTGCTCGCCACTGGAGAGGAGGACATCCATTTCACGCTCGACCGGTTCGGAGGCCAATTGGCTGGCCATACCGATGAGCTTATCAGTCTCGCCACCCATCGCGGAGATCACTGCGACCACCTTGTGTCCTTTTTCCCGTTCCGTTTTGATACGGTTCGCGACATTGCGGATTCGGTCAATCGAGCCGACGGAAGTGCCGCCGTATTTTTGGACGATGAGGGCCATGGGACGGCGATGGGTAGGGGATGGGGGGCTTGAAAGCAAGCGTCGTCTCTCCAACCTCACCAGCATGAACCCACTCATGAGGTCCTAGCTCAGCGATCACAGTGATCCTCGTGCCGAGGCGCTCATTTCTGACCGCCATCTGGAGCTACAGGGTCACTTAGTTTTGGATGTGTTGTTTGAAATCCGTGCGAGGAAATCCTTCGCAAAGGCCCGTCGCTCGGGACTGGTTTTTTTCAGGAGTCTAGGATCGTCAATCGAGCGAAGTGCGACC
>CALBVA010000062.1 GCA_937969125.1 uncultured Verrucomicrobiales bacterium
GTGAATCGCAGTCTGGAGTTCGTCTCTCGTTTTTGTCCGAGCGTTGTTGATATCGATGATAATATTTTGAGAATCTCAGATCGGAAAGGTTCGTCAGTTGTCTTTGCTGAGATGGGGCAGGTTGATTTTTCCTTCAAGGGAGACTCAGGATTCATCTTGGCATAAGGGCACGGGCATCCCAAAAAAAATACCGAAGATCCAGCCCCGTTCATAGAGTGTGCCGATCATTATTGGACGGTCCGTAGACCGTCTCTTTTTTGATTTTTTAATTCGGCCGTCGATCTTTCGGGACGATGGAATTGAGCACCCGTGGTGGGATGGATTCTGAATTAGCGATGGCCCAGTTAATCGCAGCGTCGCTATCATTGCGTCGCCAGGTGCGGAGGATATCGTGATACTGCCTTTCCTGCTGACGAGGCTGCGAAAGAGTGGAGACATTTTCCAAGGCCGCCTGCGGATCGCGTCGGCTCGCTTCACGCAGGAAGTTCATTCGCGCGCCATCGAGATCAGGATCATCGCCCAGCTTTTGCAACCAGGCAGCGGCCTCTGCCGGATCCTTCCGCGCCATGTGCGTGGCCACTCCTTCGGCGGCCTCGGTCATGGTGTCCTTTGGTAGGCTTTCGGCCCAGGCCCGGGCGGCCTCCAGATCGCGGGAGGCGTAGATTTCTGAAACCACTTCGGAGGCGTCCCTTCGACTCCCCACTGTTTTCATGCCCTTGATCCATTCCGAGGCTGATTCTGGATCGCGGCGGGCCAAGGCACCCCCGAGTCGGCGGGCGGTTTCGCTCTGGAGCTTTGGTTCCTCGATTTGCTCGATCCATTCGCCGGCGAATTCTGTGCCGCGCGAAACCACTTCGGGAAGCATTCCCCGAATGGCCTGACGGCGGGTCGCGCCATCGCTCATACTGAGTAGGGTATCGAGAGCGGACTGGGGATCATTGCGGGCCATTCCCTGCACGAGTCCCACTACCCAGTCATTGATGCGGCCACCATCTTCCAGTCCATCGATGGCATTTGCGGCGGCTTCCGGATTTTCGGCAGCCCAGGCCGCGATGGCGGTCTTGCGGGTCCAGCCGTCGGGCTCGTTCTCATCGAGATACGTGATGGCAGTCAGGGGATCATTGTTCATCCACGCTGAAATGAGCATGGAGTATTCGCTCCTATTATAATCCACCCATCCGGCTTCGCGGAATCCGTCAATGACTCCCTCGATCCCGTCCGGACCTAGTTGGTCGATAAAGGCGAGGAGCTGGCGGGTCCGCTCGATGCGGTTACTGGTATTAAGAATATCCGAGAGGCGAACCATCGCCTGGTGCTGCTTTTCTTCGGCCGTTCCTGTGAAGGCGGACGCGGTGACTTTACGGGAGGTGCTGGCGGTGGGGTTGGCTGAATTCCCTCCGCGGCCTAAGGAGGACAGTGAGGTTTCTGGTCCGGCTGAGGGTGCGTCAGCGGATGCGGGGGAGGATTGATCGATGGTTTGGCGACCGATCATGAGTCCGATGCCTAGGGCGGCCACCCAGGAAGCGGACATGAGGATGCTGCGTTGGGGAACTTTCATAATGACGGAAGCGGTATCACTTCTGCATCTTTAACTCGGACGGGAAGCGGAATCTTTCAGCTGTATGAATCATCCCGCTGGAGTCACGCGCTGAGAAAAGCGAGACGCTTTATGTTGCGCGAAATCAGTTCTTGGCCTTAGACTGCGCCTCCACCGTCGCTTCCCGCCAACTCTTGGCGGGCGAGCGCGGTTCTTTTTGCATCCACAGACTGAGAAGATGGCCAGCAACATGTCAGCACTCAACCCGGACCGGGCGACCCTTAATTTCCTCAACAGTTTCCCCGAAGCTTCGCGTAAGCGGGGGGAAAACCTCCAGGAGGAAGGCGCCGTCACCCAGATCTTCGGAAACCACCTCTTTATTCAGGGGCGGGTCGAGGATAAGAGCGGAACCCACCGCACCACGCTTCGTCTTCAGGGAAACCGCTGGTTTGGCAGTTGTTCCACCGAGGACGAGGAAACTGCCGGAGCGGTGATGTTCGCCGCCATGCTGGAGCGTCTCCATCGCGGTGAGGACCTGCCGGAATCGCCCAATGAGTTCGACGACACCCCGGTGGTGGACCTCATTGAAGAGAAGCTGGATCGCGAGCTGGATGACAAGGAGGCCGAATTCGTCTCAAAGGTCGAGAAGCGCTACCGCCGTTATGTCATTGAAGGTGAGATTCACGATCACGATATGGTCCGCCTGAATCCTCGCTGGGAAATCACGAGCTACGAGCCGCTGGAGCTCTGGCCAGTTCCTCCGGGCGATATCATCGAGTTCTGGAATTACCTCGCTTACGCTTTCTATAAAAAGAAGCTCCCCTATGCCGACTTCATGGAGGCCATCACGGACCTCGAAGGAGTCCAGCAGCGCATGCGCGATTGGGAGCAGGAGAGGGAAGTGGCCGCGTGGTATGAGCGCATTGAGTCGGTCAATGAGCGTCCGCCTCAGGAAATTCCCCATCGGATTGAGTTCCGCCTAATTTCCACCATCAATGAGGCCCGCGTGGAGGCTCGTGAAGAGGGTCAGGAGGAGTGGATTTCTCTTCGCGAGAAAGGTGAAATTGAGCGCATCGTGAAGCTTTTCGATGCTTCGGCCCTTCGCATGGATGCCGCGAGTCAGATTCTCTGGGAGCACTTCCTTCGCTACTCCGAGAAAACTGGTGAAGCCTACCTTGATCTCGAAAGTGAAGATGCCTGCCGCTTCATGAATCTTCTCTTCCACCAAAAAGAGCTGAAGGGTTACATGGTGAACCTCGATGAGCGCCCCTTCCGCGTCGTCGATGAGCCTCTCTGCTGGGTTTGTGAGGATGATCCCATCGATCCAAATTCCTTCGCACTCCAGCTCGTGACAAAGTCTGGCGAAAATGTCTCTCACTCGGTGAGACTGTTGCCCGGCCGCACCGAGCTTTATCAATCAGATGAGACCGTTTTCCCCGGCCCGCCACGCTGGCTTGAGGATACTGAGATCATGCCTCGTTACGCCATTCCGAAGTCGGTCATTGACTCTCTGGAAGGGGTGGAATTCCTCCGTAAAGTTGGATCCAGCCTGCCGCCTTCCATGAAGAAGCGCGTTACGGATCTCGACCTCTTTCCACACTTCAAGATGTGGGTGGAGCAGGGCCTCACCGCTGCCGAGACGGAGCACCTTATTGTCGATGTTAAAGCCTTTGAGGCCAAGAGACGTCGTGAGGAAAAGCTGATCAAGGCTGGTTGGGATCTCATTGAACAACAGCCCGTCAAGGGGAAGGCACTCTTGCGCTTCGCCCGTGAGAAGCTTTATCCGGTGCCCTCACTCTTGCTGGAGATGGGCTTGACCTATGACGAGAAACTAGAAGCCTTCAAAGGTCGTATCACTAAACAGTTTCCTGAGAAGTTCGCCGAGTGGATCGAGTCCATGCCTGACTTCCTCGAACTCGATATTGAGCAAAAGCTTAAGACCATCCTCAATGACCCTGTCACTGCCGCGATACGTTTCGAGGTCGTCAATCAGGAGATCGATTGGTTCGACCTCCGCGTCGTCATCGATGTCGAAGGTGTCAATCTCTCCAAAGCCCAGATTCGCCAGCTCGTTGCCGCCCGCGGTGGCTACGTCCGCATGGAGGATGGCTCCTGGATGCGCCTCGAAATCAAGTTGGATCCCGATCAGCGCGATGCCGTCACCCGTCTTGGTCTTGATCCCTTCGATCTCTCCGGCGAAACCCACCGCATGCACGCCATGCAGCTGGCTGATCCGAAGGCCGCCGAGGTCTTCGATCCAAAGGCTTGGAAACGCATCAAGGACCGCGCCCGCGAGATTCAGATCGATATCAAGCCTGATGTCCCAGATGAACTCAATGCCACCCTCCGTCCTTATCAGGTGGAAGGTTTCCAGTTCCTCGCTTACCTCGCTACGAATGGCTTCGGCGGGATCCTCGCCGATGACATGGGCCTCGGTAAGACCATTCAGAGTATCACCTATCTTCTCTGGCTGCGGAAATACGCTGAAGAGAATTCCAAGAGTAAGAAGAAGCTCGGACCTGCTCTCGTGGTCTGCCCGAAGTCCGTTCTGGACGTCTGGGCCACCGAGGCCGGGAAGTTTGCTCCCGAGCTCACCGTGAAGGTCCTCCGGACCCGCGATGACCTCGATATCGATGAGGTCGAAAACGTCCTCGATATTCTCGTTCTGAACTACGCCCAGCTCCGCGTCTGCGGAGATGAGTTGAACAAGATCCGCTGGTTGACCGTCATTCTCGACGAAGGTCAGCAGATCAAAAACCCCGACTCCAAGGCTGCCAAATGCGCCCGTGAACTGGATGCGGAAAATCGCCTCGTCCTCACCGGTACTCCCATTGAGAACCGCCTGATGGACATGTGGTCGCTCATGGCCTTCGCCATGCCCGGCGTCCTCGGCACTCGTGCCTACTTCAAGCGCCGCTTCGATAAGCGGAAGGACCCCAGCAGCCAAAATCGCCTCGCCGCCCGTCTCCGCCCCTTCCTCCTTCGTCGGACGAAAGGGCAGGTGGCCAAGGACCTCCCGCCTCGTACCGAGGAGGAAGTGTTCGCCGGCATGGAGGGCATCCAGGAAGAGCTCTACAAAGCAGAGCTCAAGCGCATCCAGAAGGCCCTCCTTGGCCTCGATTCCGACGAAGCGGTGAAGAAGAACTCCTTCGCCATCCTTCAGGGACTCATGCGTCTTCGTCAGATCTGCTGTCACCCCGGTCTCATCGATCCAAAGTGGCTGAAGGAAGAGAGCGCGAAAATGAATGCCCTCTTCTACCTCCTGGACCAGCTCCGCGAGGAGAACCACAAGGTTCTCGTCTTCTCCCAGTTCGTCTCGATGCTCGATATCATCAAGACACGCCTCGAAGTCGAAAGCCGTTCATTCAACTACCTCACCGGTCAAACAAAAGACCGTAAGGGCGAGATTGAAAAATTCCAGACGACCAAGGATCCCTCGGTCTTCCTCCTCTCGCTTAAGGCGGGTGGTGCCGGTCTGAACCTCACCTCGGCATCCTACGTGATCCTTTACGATCCATGGTGGAACCCCGCTGTGGAGAACCAGGCGATCGACCGGACTCACCGGATTGGACAGAAGAACAAGGTCATCGCCTATCGTCTTCTCACCCGCGACTCGGTGGAGGAAAAGATCCGTATCCTACAGCACCAAAAGACCGCACTCGTCACCAATATCCTCGGAGACGAAGGCTTCGCTTCGAACCTCGGCGCAGACGATCTTAAGTTTATCCTCAGCCACGGCGGAGGAGACGAAGAGGATCTCACCCCGCCACCACCTACCAAGAAGGCCGCCAAAAAAGCGGCCAAGGAGGAGGTCATCGAGAAAGTGATGAAGGTCACCAAGATCGCCAAAAAGGCCACCAAGAAAAAGACCGCTAAAAAGGCTCCAAAGAAATAACGTGGCGGCGCTCGGTTTGCTCTTTGGGTATTCCAAGCACCACACCAAGGTCTCCGCCTAACATTTTCAACCCCAGGAAAGTCCTGGGGTTTTTTGTGTCCGAGCCTTGGTAAGTCTTTGAAAGAGCGATCCAGTCATTTTTCCAAGTTTTGATCTCTAGTCTCTCCCAGAATTTGTAAAATGTTCCGCATGGGTCTTAGGCAGTCATTCCTTATCCTCCTCATCTTCTCACCATCTTTCTTGCTCTCATGCTTCGAGGGTTGTGGGCGGGCCAATGAGCCTAGAGCCTTTAGTTTTAGCTTCGAAGAGAACCTGCTTCTTTTCGAAGGTCGTGATAATCCCTCGCTCACTAGAGACCGGTCAGGAGATCGTTTTAAAGTGCATCCGAAAATCGGTCACTATAACGATTCTGCAAACCTTCGCTGCATTGAAGAGCTTCAGAAATTCGAATCGGCCTTCCAGAAGTTTGTTCATGATGCCTCAACTGACTGTCTCGTAAAATCGCTGAGACCTAATTGTCGCGGAAAAATGGACTACCTGATCTGCCAGTCTGGAAACTGGATTATCATCGCCGAACTTGCGTCACGGAGACCTCTCAAGAGATCACTCATCACGTCACGAAATGCCGGTAATATCTTTTTGGGTAGTGGCTGGGTCGGAACGCAATCTCTGTCTGAACTCATGGAGATTTCGACGAATCGCAACAGTCAGAATCTTTGACACAGCGGAGCTTCGCTTGCCCTAGGCTAAATTGTTTGCCCCCTTGTGGTGCTGGACTCCCGGCTTTGCCGGAGTGCCAGTCTGGAAACTGGATTATCATCGCCGAACTTGCGCCACGGAGACCTCTCAAGAAATCACTCATCACGTCACGAAATGCCGGCGGTTGCCCTCGCCCCAGATCTACTGCTTATGTTCGGCTTT
>CALBVA010000063.1 GCA_937969125.1 uncultured Verrucomicrobiales bacterium
GATCTCGCCCAGGATTTTTTTTCCTTCCGCGCGTTTCCCGTGATCGATGAGCCAATGGGAGTTCTCGGGAAGGGGTGTGATGGGAGATTCTTAAAATGAGTCTGGGCCCTGCTCTTGAAATTCCAGTTTGGAAATCTGTCCGTCATCCGTCAGAGTGATCTCATGCCCGATCAGATCCTCATCCGCGGCCTCCAGCTCTCCTGCCGCATTGGTGTGCCGAAGGAGGAGCGCGAATTCCGACAGACTCTCCGCGCTCACCTCACTCTCACCGTGGTGGATTTTCCGGACAATGATGCCCTTGCCGGCACCGTCGATTATGCCGAAGTCTCGGAGCGGGTCCGCGATCTTGCCGGGGTGGGGGAGCGACTTCTCATCGAGACCCTCGCCCAGGAAATTGCAGATCTCATTCTTAATCAGTTCCCAGTCCTGAAAGTGAGGGTGGAATTGGAAAAATTCATTCTCCCCGAAACCGATTGGGTCGGTGTCGCTATCGAACGAGAGGCCGAGAAATCTGATAAAATTTGAACACCGGACAGAGGAGGGTGTCCCTATTCCCAGCACCCGGGGGGCTTCACAGCTCTCCAGCCCAGCGAATAATGTCAGTCCATTCCTCTCGGCCCATTCCAGCACCTTCCGTGTCATCAGATCTCCCCACTCATTGCTCGCCCTCGGCCGCTTCCACCCCAGCGGATGTGGATCGTGAACTCGTCCACCGGGCGCAGGAGGGTGATACCGCGGCTTTTGACGACCTTGTCGTGAAGTTCAGTCCCCGCCTCTATGGGATGATTTATCACATGACCTCTAACAAGGAGGACACTCACGATCTCCTTCAGGATGTTTTCGCGAAGGCCTACCGCTCCCTGAAGCGCTTCCGGGGCAAGTCCACCTTCTACACCTGGATCTACGCCATCGCCACCAACATGACGCTGAACTTTCTGAAAAAAAGGAAGCGTCGCTCAACCTGGAGTCTCGATGACCTGGATTCCGGAATTCAGAATGACGCCGCTATGGTGGACATCGGGCACGCTTCGAATCCCCGCCGACAAAGCGACGTCAACGAACTTCAAAAAAAATTGAACGAAGCAATGCAGACCTTGTCAGAAGATCACAGAGCCGTGGTCACCATGTTTGACATTCAGGGAATTCCCCATGCCGAAATCAGCAAAATCCTGCGGGTTTCCGAGGGCACCATTCGTTCCAGACTCTTTTATGCCCATCAACAACTGCAGGGCCACCTGACGGACTTCATCCGCTAACCCCCTCCCAAAAAATCCCCTCCGAACATGAGTGCCGACGAAGAAAAGATCAAAAGGATCATCAGCCTGAAACGATACGAAACTCCCCCTGAAGAATACTTTGAAGACTTCCTGCAGGAGTTTCAGCAACGCCGGAAAGCTGACGCAGCTCGATGCTCACCGTTCCAAACCTTCCTCGAGCGAATAACCACCCGCTTCCGCGAGGCGGGATCGCTTAAATGGGTCGCTGGCATTGGCATTGCATACGCTGCAGTCATGGCCGCCCTACTCTTGTGGCCGGCTCACCATTCTTCCCCGGAGGATCCGAATCTCTCGCCGGCATCCTATGAGCCGGAGGTCAAGCCCACCCCGAAGCCAGATCCTTCCGCACCCGGAGTCCGCAAGTTCTAGCGAGGTCTCATTCGCTTCCTTTTTCCAATG
Source organism: uncultured Verrucomicrobiales bacterium (assembly GCA_937969125.1). GTDB lineage: Bacteria > Verrucomicrobiota > Verrucomicrobiia > Verrucomicrobiales > Akkermansiaceae > SW10. Next base: position 1,677 of record CALBVA010000063.1, read on the forward strand.
CCGCCTCGAAGCTTCTTCGAAGCGGCATTTCATTTTCTGGTCACTGCTGGCTGGTCCTGATCTTCGGTTCACGGATAGATTCTCCCATCCAGATTTACTAAACCCATGCACCCCGCCTCCTTCTCTCTCCAGACCCACGGTAAAGGCACCTATGAAATCACCCGCGAAATTTCCCAGATCGTCTCCGAATCCGGAGTCTGCACCGGTACCGTCACCGTCTTCGTTCAGCACACCAGCGCCAGCCTCGTCATCATGGAAAATGCCGATCCCAGCGCTCGCACTGATCTCCACGCCTTCTTCGATCACCTCGTTCCGGAGGATACCCCGTATTTCATTCACACTTACGAAGGCCCGGATGACATGCCCTCCCACATTCGCATGGCCCTCACCCGCACCAGCGAGGTCATCCCCATCATCGATGGTCGCATGACCCTGGGTACATGGCAGGGGATCTTCCTTTTCGAGCATCGAGATCACTCCCACCAACGACGACTTGTCGTCATGGTCGCGGGAGATTGACCAATCTTTCCTCGCTGCCTCCATTATGACTTCTAACAGAAGCAGGGCGAGAGAAGTCAGGTATGAAGGTGACCTCGCCAAAGTGCTGCTTTTTGTTTCCGCCTGTGCGGGGATCTTTGATCACGAGGAAAGGCTCGAAGCCGGTTGAGAATCCTCTGGGATAGGCCGTCTTTGCTGGATTTCTAGGTGTCCGGTAAGTGTTCGCAAAAGCATCGATTTTATGTCGGGTTTTTCCCTCGTTAAATGCCCCTGTGTGGAAGGTGGGTTTGCAGGATCTTCGTCTCAGTGGTGGCGGTGAGGGGGGCGCCTCCACGCGGGAGGATGAGGAAGTCACCGGCGCGGAAAGTACGAGATTTTTCCGACTTCAGTTCGCCGCTGACCACTGTGATGATGCTGAAACGGTCATCCGGGTTTTGGACGGTGGTATTGGAGGGGAGGTGCAATTGATTCACCACGAAGTATTCGCAGCTGGCGAGGGTGTTACCATCGGGCGTGTCCATCGCGGGTTCGAAGTCCTCAAAGTCGATGGACTTCATGGATTCCTCGATGTGAAGATCACGCGGCTTCCCATCCAGCCCCAAGCGGTTCCAGTCAAAGACGCGGTAGGTGGTGTCGGAGTTTTGCTGAATCTCGTAGATTAGGAATCCCGCCCCGATGGCGTGGAGGCGGCCGGAGGGGATGAAGATGGAGTCTCCCGGCTGCGGCTTCACGGCGTGGACCTTTTCGGCGACTGAGCCGTCATTGAGGGCTTCTTTAAATCCGCTGCGCGTCACGCCATGCTTAAAGCCGATGTAGAGTTGAGCTTCGGGATCACAATCGGCGATATACCACATTTCAGTCTTCGGCTCGCCGCCGAGCGAGGGCGCGAGGTCCGCAGGCGGGTGGACTTGGATGGAGAGATCATCGCGGGCGTCGAGGATTTTGATGAGGAGTGGGAAGCGGTCACCGGTGAGTTCTTCGCCGAAGATTTTTTCGCGATGATTCGTCCAGAGGTCGTGGAGGGATTTGCCGGCCAGCGGACCGTCCGAGACGATGCTTTGCTCATCCTCGCGGTCGGTCATTTCCCAGGATTCACCGTAGGGTTGGTCATCCGGCAGGCTGCGCTGATAGGTCTCTGCCAATGAGCGTCCTCCCCAGATCCGGGTCATGTAGAGCGGCGAAAAGGTAATCGGTTCGGTGATTCCTGACTGATCCATCAGTGGGACGATGGGGGAATTGAACCCAGCGGGCAAGGTTCCAAAACGCCTCAGGTCGAGTTATCTAAGATTTGCTGATTATGTAGATCGCTTTAAGTTCCTCCTTGCTTCTGTGGCGGTCATTGTGAGACATTCCATCTCAAGAGGGTCCAAATCCTCAGCGACAAGACTATGGCCAGACAGAATAAGGCAAGAAAACAGCAAGCGGTGCTGGAGAGGGAAGGTGGCCAGGAATTGGTTGGAATTGGGATGATTTTGGGAGGGCTGCTGTTGTTTGTCTCACTCATTCGCTACACTCCGGTGGACTTTGTGGACTGGAAATTAGTCGGGAGCTTTGCTCCGAAGGATGCCGTGGATGGACCCACTCAAAATCTCATCGGACCCATCGGGGCCCTTCTTGGACTCTTCGTGATCGGGCTTTTCGGAGCAGCGGCCTACCTCTTGGCCGCTGGTACGATCTGGCTCGGCGTGGCGATCGCCTGGTTTAAAAGCCGCCTCAGTACTCGCACCATTCTCGGTTTCGGGGCTCTCATTCTCGCGAGTGCGGCTCTCTTTAATGTCCTCGGCCTCTTTAAAGGAATCGGCCAGGGCAGCTGGGCCGGCGGTGCGCTCGGCGAGGGTATCGGGAATTATCTTTTTAAAAGCCTCCTTGGCACGGCGGGTTCCGCGATTCTCCTGCTTGGAGCCTACCTCGCGGGCCTCATTCTTCTCACCGGCTGGCATCCGGTCGCTTTCCTGCGCTCGCTTAATAAACTCTCTCGCGAGAAATTCGCAGAGTGGCGCGAAGGCACTCTCGGACGTTCGGCGGCTCGTCCTCGTTTTTCCGGTGTCGAGCCAGAAGAAGCCGAGGTGGTGAAGCCCGCCCGCAAGCGCGCCAAGAAAAAAGCCGCCAAGAAGCCCGAGACCCCGGTGAGCGACGTTGACGGCGATGTCGCGGTCGAGGAAGACGGTCAGGCGGTGTTGCCACTGCGCTCGACTCCTGCTCCTCAGATCATCGATTCCTCACTCCGCAAAACTCCCATGGCGGAGATCGGCGCACGACCCTTCGAGCGTAAGAAGCCCGCCGGCCACACTGGTCTCAGTACCGAGGGCTTCGAGGACTACGAACTCCCGGGATTCGACCTGCTGGAGTATGATGAGAATGAAGAACCAGCCGAGGACTTCAGCGAGGAGTTACTCGCTCAGCAGGCCACGATCATCGAGACCTGCAAAGCCTTTGGCGTGGAGGTCACGGCAGGGGACATCACCCGTGGACCGACCATCACGCGCTACGAAATTTATCCTAGCACCGGTCTGCGCGTCAGCCGGATCACGCAGCTGGAAGCGGATCTGGCCCGCGCCACGAAAGCGGAGCGCATTAACATCCTGGCTCCCATCCCCGGCAAGGACACCGTGGGCATTGAGATCGCCAATGACACCAAGGTCGCGGTGGCTCTCCGTGAGCTTTTGCAGGACGAGGCCTTCCGCAGTTCGAAGCGCAAGATCCCGCTTGCGCTTGGCAAGGACGTTTATGGAAACACCGTGGTCGGCGACCTTGCCGCCATGCCTCACTGCCTCGTCGCCGGTGCCACTGGTGCGGGTAAATCGGTCTGTATTAACTCCATCATTACCTCGATCCTCTACAAATTCGGCCCTGATGAACTCCGCTTCATCATGGTCGATCCGAAGGTCGTGGAGATGCAGGTCTATGCCAAGCTGCCCCACCTCGTCGTTCCGGTCGTCACAGATCCGAAGCGCGTCGTCGGCGCCCTAAAGTGGTGCGTAAATGAGATGGAGCGTCGCTATAAGGTCTTCGCGAAACTCGGAGTGCGGAATTTTGATAGCTTCAATGCCCGGGTGCGTCCCGAGGAAGTGGAAGAGGAAAAGCTCACCGAGGAAGAGCAGGCTGATCTCGAATCGATCGTGGACGAGGAGGCGATCGAGTCCATGGCCCGCGCATTCCAGGATGGTGACATTGGCCCCGTGGCTGGTCCCGACGATGATGATGAGGATGAATTGGAAATTCCCGATCGCTTCCCATACATCGTGGTGATCATTGATGAGCTGGCCGATCTCATGCAAACCGCGCCAGCCGATGTGGAGAGCAATATCGCCCGCATCGCGCAGAAGGCCCGTGCCGCCGGCATCCACCTCATCGTGGCAACTCAGACTCCGCGTGCCGATGTCGTCACCGGCATCATTAAGGCGAATATCCCCAGCCGTATTGCCTTCCAGGTTTCCTCCTCGCTCGATAGCCGCGTCATCCTCGATACCAAGGGTGCTGAGAAGCTCGTCGGAAAAGGAGACATGCTCTTCCTGCCTCCGGGGCAGGCGAAACTGGAGCGTGCCCAGGGTGCGTTTGTCTCTGATGAGGAGGTGGAGCAGATCGTGGGATTCTGTGCGAATCAGAGTGAGCAGAAATTTGAGGAGAGCATCCAACGCGTCATCGATGGTGGTGGTGGCGGAGGTGACGACGGCGAGGAGGAGGTCTCCGATGCTGATGAGGAAACGCTGGAGCGTTGTATCGAGGTCCTCCGCCAAGAGGGGAAGGCCAGCACCTCGCTCCTGCAGCGTCGACTTCGTCTCGGATACACTCGCGCGGCCCGCATGATCGATATTCTCGAAGCGCGCGGCATGGTCGGCCCCGGCGATGGCGCGAAGCCCCGCGAGGTTCTCCTGCCCGGTTGTGGTTCGGCAGGGGAGTGATTCCGCTCTTTCAACTTCACCCTCTTCTTATAAGTCCCGGCCATGTCCGAATCATCTGATCCCGCCGAACTCGAGGCTCTCTACGAAGCGCTCGAGGAGGCACAGGGAAATGATCAAGTCGCCAGTGCCTGTTTCATCTACGAAAACATTCTCACTATCGAAGAGACCGAGAATATCGGCGCGACTCTCCTTTACGTGACCGATCTCATCGATCTGGGAAACATTGGACAAGCGGAAGCCACTCTCGTCCGAATCGAGGAACTCTGTGAGGATAATGAGGCGGGGGATCTCTGCATGTGGCATTCGGTTTCGGCTGATCTCCACGCGCATGTCGGTCGTTACGAAGAAGCGATCGCAGCGTATCGGAAGGCCCACGAACTCGATACCAGCCGCGGTGACCTTCTCGCGCTGGCTGCCAATGCCGCCTTCCAAACCGGTGAGGCTGGTAAAGCGGAGTATCTCATCCGTGAGGCTCTGAAGTTCCCTTGTGAGCAGTCCGAGGTGCAGGCTGCGCTGGGCACCTACCTCGCAGCGCAGCGTCGTTTCCAGGAAGCTACGGATGCTTTTAAGAAAGCCCTCTCGCTGGATGCGGAAAATACCTTCGCCGCCGAGTGGATCGAGGACCTGGAGCAGCTGGTGTAGGAGGCCGTCATCGCTATCGACGCTTCGCGAAAATCCCGCTAGCATCGTCCGCGATGGCTATTGATATTCCTCTCCTCGAAAGAATCTGCAAGGCACCCGGCGCGCCGGGATTCGAAAAAAAGATCCGCGATCTCGTTTTAAAAGAACTCAAAGACGGTGACCTCGCTGATGAGGTCCGCGTGGACTCCATGGGAAACGTGGTAGCCTTGAAAAAGGGGAAATCCGCCGAGAAAAAGACCATGGCTGCAGCTCACATGGATGAGATAGGCTTCATTGTGACTTACATTGATGATCAGGGCTTTCTTCGCTTCAATCCCTTGGGTGGCTTCGACCCGAAGACCCTCAGTTCCCAGCGCGTGATCGTCCATGGGACGAAGGACGTCATTGGCGTGATGGGATCGAAACCCATTCACATCATGTCGCCGGAAGAGCGCACGAAGAGCCCGAAGTTGGACGATTACTTCATCGATCTCGGCCTCCCTGTGAAGGAGGTGAAAAAGCTCATTAAAGTCGGCGATTCTGTCACCCGTGACCGCGATCTCATCGAGATGGGCGAGTGTGTGAATTCGAAATCGCTCGATAATCGTGTCTCCGTTTTCGTCCTGCTGGAAACCCTCCGGAAGCTCAAGAAGAGCCGTAAGAAGCCGGACTACGACTTTTATGCCGTCTTCACCGTGCAGGAGGAAGTGGGAATCCGTGGGGCCAATGCCTCCGCTCTCCAAATTCAACCCGATTTCGGATTCGGTCTCGATACTACCATCGCTTATGACTGCCCCGGCGCGAAGCCGCAAGAACGCGTCACCCAGCTCGGCGAGGGAGCAGGCATTAAAATCATGGATAGCTCCACCATCTGCGACTACCGCATGGTCGAGTTTCTTAAGAACACCGCTGACGGCAAAAAAATCAAGTGGCAGCCTGAAATTCTCAAAGCTGGTGGCACCGATACCGCCGGATTACAGCGAATGTCTCCCGGTGGCTCGATCGCGGGGGCCATTTCCATCCCGACCCGCCATATTCATCAGGTCATCGAAATGTCTCACCAAAAAGACATTCAGGCCTGCATCGATCTTTTGGCCGAGAGCGTCTGCGCCCTGAAAGGGTGGGATTGGAGTCACTAATTTGGACTTTTTTCCAAGCAAGTTGAATCTGCCCGGCAGATTTTACGGATCACCTAGGCGGGGCTACGGCTCCGCCTTTTCGCGTTCTGCGGCTCGGCGAATCTGTCCCACAGATTTAGAAGAATTCCATATTTAGGAATAAATGCCGTCTGTGGCACGTCTCAATACCAGAGAAAGAAAATACATTGTGCACACATGGGATAGACAAAGTGTCTTCCGGGGCGCGCTTTGAACACTAGAACAAAAATTATGAAGGCCACAAAAACCACCACCTCCCCTTACATGGATCGCAGCGACACCGATGCCAGTCTGCGTCTCTACATGAGGGAGATTTCCCAGACTGAACTCCTCACCCCCGAAGAGGAGATCGAGCTGGCCGCCCGTATTAAAAAGGGCGATAAGGACGCCCGTGTGAAAATGATCAAGGCGAATCTCCGCCTCGTCGTAAAGATCGCGCAGGATTACGCGAACTACGGCCTGCCACTCGCCGATCTCATCTCAGAGGGGAATATTGGCCTCATGAAGGCCGTGGAGCGCTTTGATCCAGAAAAAGGGGGGAAACTCTCCACCTATGGCTCCTGGTGGATCAAGCAGGCCATCAAACGAGCCCTTGCCAATCAGAGTAAGACCATCCGCCTCCCGGTCCACATGGTCGATAAGGTCTCCAAGCTCCGAAAAATCACCACCATACTCACCGAGGCCTACGGTCGTGAGCCGACCGATGAGGAACTCAGCGAGGAAACCGGGATTTCTCGGAAGAAGCTGACCCTCCTAAAGCGCGCTTCCCAGCGCCCGACCTCCCTCGATGCGCCCGTCGGCGACGGTGATGGGGCGAATTATTCCGAAATCATCGGCGACGAGCACGCCGTGAACCCCTTCGAGGCACTCTCGGATCAGAATATGCTCGGGCAACTCGATGATTTACTGAGTGTTCTGGACGAACGGGAATCGAAAATCATCCAAACGAGGTTCGGATTGGACGGAAAAACACCCATGACTTTAGAGGAAGTAGGCCGTGAATTTGGGGTCACTCGCGAAAGAATTCGTCAATTACAGAATATTGCGCTTGATAAAATGCGGAAAACACTGCGTAAAAGGGAGAAGCCAACGGTGGTAAGTCTTCCGAGACGAGCCTCCTGAGGTTAGATAACACAATCCATTGCGATTGGGATCGTAGGTGTGAAGAGCGGTAGGAGTGATCCTACCGCTCTTTTTCTGCCCGGGTATCGGGTAAAAACAGTGAGCGATCATCCCATTTTCTCCAATCCGTAGATCGAAACATTCACACCACGGCTCATCAGGGCCGACACCGGCGCGTCCGAAACCTCAAAGCCCTCCCATTCGAGCGGAGCCAGGCTCAATTCCTCCACCTTCGCTTCGGAGTAAGGATAAGGTTCGTGATGCACCTGCCCGCATCTCAACTGACCTTTACCGGTGGATGAGAAGAGGAGATATCTTTCGAGTAAGAAAAATTCAAGCGAGCCGGGTTCGGCTGTCTTAATCTTTCCCTCTGGTGAGTAATCATACACCGCTGTCGTCTTCTGCCTCCTCCTTCGGCAGCGGTAGAGGTCGTCATTGATCGACATCTCTGCATGCTGGTAAGGCAGATGAAAGGCCCGCCGGGCAATCTCTACCGCCACCGGTTGATCACAGTCCAGGGAGAAGAACCACACTCCGGGGCGGCCCTCCTCATCGTGCACGTAGGCGCGGACATTCAGTTCCAGAAAATTAGAAAGCCACGGTGCCCAGGGGAGAAATCGCGGTCGCACCTTCCTCATGAAAAATGGAACCAGACCGAGATATGTCTTCCCCTCATGTAAATCGACCGTGAGCCCCTCGGGGATCCGTTTTTGAATGACCTCCGTATCAATTTCCCAGTGCAGAAAAAGTAATTCATCCCATCGCTGGAACATCACCGGCGAACGGGAGGGCTTATCACGAACAGCCAATCGGTCATCCAGGGTTGGGTGCTTCATAAGTCCAGTGTCTGACGTGATCGTGGGATCGCAAGCAGGATGCCGGAAAAGGAAGTGGAGCCGCTGGTCGGAATTGAACCGACGACCTATTCATTACGAGTGAATTGCTCTACCCCTGAGCTACAGCGGCGTCTCTGCGGCGAGAATGAGTGATCTGGATCGTCATTGACAAGCGGAAAGCATTTTTGTGGCCCAGAGAGGTCACCGACATTCTGGGCTGTTACTTGCATGTGAACAGCGGCGATTTTCGGCCGGTTCGGTTGTTTACCATTCGCGTCAGGTTAAGGTATAGAGCACTGATGAAAAGTGAGTTAAGCTGAAATAAAGCGTGTTTTATGATTGACATGGCGAGCAAGTCGGCAGGCTTGGTATGCCTCAAAATTCACTTACCGACTGCTCGAAAATTATTCTGCCCGACCTCGATATCATCGCCTCCGAAACCGAACTCGTCATTCGTAAATCTTCGAAATTTTCCCCAGGCGGATTCCTCCAATCTCTTCTAAGCTCGATCGCCACCGGGCAAGGTTCT
>CALBVA010000064.1 GCA_937969125.1 uncultured Verrucomicrobiales bacterium
CTAAAAAGGGGGTCACTCGGCCCCGGTTGACTCCGACCTGAAAGTCGAAGCCCACCGGAGTGATGAGTTGGTTGCCTAAGGAATCATTCGTGTAGGTGGCGGTTTCATCAATGACCATGACCGATGACCAACCATCCACGGCTCCGCTGACACCATTCGGGTCATTCCCGATTTCAATGAGCTCCGCCTGTGTAAAAGAGACGCCGAAGAAAACAGCGAGCATTCTCGCAACAGGGGGATGAATCATGGGATCAGTCTTCGCTGGGTTTCACACGAAAGAAGATGCTCGAAGGGATTATAGGGAAGCTAGCCTCATCCAATGTGACCTCAAAAGAGGTTGGATTCTGTTGCGAGCTGAGACCATCATTCAGGCCCGCCCATTCCTCCGTTTTCATCGAGAGGCTGGCCTCGACTGTGTAGAGCTCGATCCCCGCAATTGGGGTCCACTGAATGGTGACACGACGATTTGCAAGGTCGGAGACATCGATCCCGGTCAAAACGACCCTGGCATTCGGATCGACACCGGTGGAGTAGGTCAGGAAGACATGATCAATACCGGCATTTCCGACAGCATTGCTATTGCTGGGAACGATCAGGGTGAGAGGCTGGCCAATGGATGGATTGTCATTCTCGATTTCGAAGGTCACTGTCCAAACCTCATCATCTCCGGATTCGGGGGCAGGAGTCAGAGATGTCGCGGGAAGTACTCCAGCGAGGGTGATGGGATCGAATTCCGGGAACCCACTATTGTTGAAATTGACCACCTGAATCCGAGCAGTGTAAATGCCCGGGGCTAGGGTTCCATTGTAGGTGACGCTCGGGGTGGCACCCTGGTTGAAGAATGGGACGCTGCCATTCAGAGCTTCGAGTGGAAGTTGATCGCCGTCGCTCCCGATTCCCTCGTCTTCGTCACCTGCAAGAGGGATGAAGCCGCCGTAGGGCGCATTGAAGCGGTTGATTCCCGTCCAGGGAACCGCAGTCTGAGTGTTGGTGGTGTCTCCCGATCCCTCAACATTGTCATTCGCGATAGTAATAAAGCCATTGACCGTGATCGGAGTGGATGATGGTGAGAGAGGATCGCTGCCTGCCGTGACTTCTTCACTGTCGCTGAAGTTATCGTCATCACTGTCAGTATCGTCCAGGAAGGTCATTGCGGTGATTTCCGCATTATCGTTTAAGCCATCGCCGTCCGAGTCAGCGAGGTTCGGGTCGCTCTTATAAGGAGAGGCATTGTTAGTCCCGATTTCGAGATTCTCCATTCCGTCGAGAAGGGTGTCATCATCCGTGTCATCGTCCGTGGGATCTGAACCGGTGGAGGCAGAGGAGACCCAGATATTAGTGTTATTCTCCACCAGGTCATCGTATCCGTCGTCATCGGTGTCCGCATTGTCCGCGCGGGTCTGTGGTGAGGCGGGGTTCGGGCCCCTGCTGGGATCGAATTCGGCAAGATTGCTCAATCCATCCTGATCCAGATCGAGAACGGCATCGTTAGTATTAGTAGGGTCCAGGCCGGGCGCGATCGCATTATTCTCCTGCTCGTAAAGATCGAAGATGCCGTCATCATCGGTGTCAGGTTTTGTGGGATCAGTGGCGAATCCATCCGCAGTGTCCTGTTCGGCAGCGTCCAGGATGCCGTCATCATCAGTATCATCGTCATCAGGCTCCGTAACGAAGCCGCTGGTTCCTGACACTTCCTCAAAATCTCCAATCAGATCTCCATCGGTATCCGTCAGGGTAGGGTTAGCATTGTTCTCGAATTCAAGGAAGTCATTCAGACCATCTCCATCGAAATCCCCGGATCCGCTCCCCATCGCGATGGGATTCATGATAGTACCGTCCAGATCATCAAGGGAAGTGACCCCCTCGATGCCTAGTTCATAGCCGTCAGGGAGGTTGTCATTGTCAGTGTCCTCGATTGCGATCTCCCGGAGGATGAAGGCATTGAGCGTCGGGTCAGACGCGCTCTGACTCAAGAAGATCGACTGAGTGGAGCCGACCGCGGTGAAGGTGCCGATTACGCTTTGACCCTGATTGTTACTAACAGGCTCAGACTCATTTCCACCGGACTCCATATCGCTATAGACTTGGGTTCGATTACCGATCGTATCGTTCCGTGCGTCCCAGACGAAGAGTTCGATCTCGTAAGTGACTCCATTGACCAGGTTATCAATGACGAGCGGTGCAGGAGAAGGATTACTCCAGTCGGCACGCTGGAGGACGGTGACCCAATTCATTTCGGTGGAGTCAACACTAGTGACGCCAAAGGAACCGTCCGGAAGAAGAGATTCATCACCAATGAAGCTGATGGTGCCTGCTCCCGTATCAACGACGAGGTCAGGTCCACCAAGATTTACGGCTCGCACGAAGCTACCATTGGCAGAGAAGCGGGTGTGCCCATCGGCATCAATAAAGCCATCCTGATTCCCGGGGCTCCAGGTAATCGGGGCGGCATGCAAGGTCCCGAGAGCAGCCGGGAGGATGAGTGCTGTGAGGTTAAGCGCGGAATGTTTTTTCATGAGTGGTTCGTGGATTTGGCATGAGGCCAATACACTACTTCCCGCTCATGAGATGATCTGCCGGAGAAACTTAATTTATTTTCTGTCGGCCCACTACCTCTCAACGGCACCCTTTTGATAAAGAAGTGATATTTCCTCTTCCGAAAGCGCACGATCCCAAACGGCTAAGAAGTCCATGCGCCCGTTGAGATTACGAAACTCACGTTTCTCAATGGTGTTCCAGTTTCCGATCTGGGCGTATGAGATATTGAGCACCGGGCGTTTCTGTTTTCGACTCTCCATCAGCTTTAGGCCATTCAGATAATGCCTCCCGATACCGGCCTCATTATCGTAGGTGAATGCTAGCAGGATCCATTGACCCATCACCGATCGATTGACCGTGGACTGTGAATGGTCGAAATTTGGTCCGCTTTTAGGATGAAAAAGAGGACGCCCGTTGTGGGAGATTTCCCAATCGATCCCATTATCATCCCAGTCCTCCGTGGTGAGTAGAGAGTTGTATCGCCGATCGAGGCTGTCGAGCCGGACCCAGGTCGCCATGCTGATCGATTGATATTTTCGTGGCTCGTGGATACGGATGGTGTCAGTTCCTTTGCTGAATTCGATGGCGTGGGATCCCGGCCAGCGACCCTCTGCTGGCTGGCAGCCGATGATCGCCCCATCGGTTTCAGGAGGGGCTCCCGGTGCTTCGTTAGCTATGGTCTTTCCCCATGGCCCGGAAGCCCGAAAATCATAGAGGAGACGGAGAGCTTGGTCGTTTTTCAAGACCTCTAGAAACTCGTTCCACTGTTTTCGGCGGAGGGCGGCGTGATTTTCAAAACTTGAATTGAGCTGCTCGATTCTCGGATAATTCGCGGCGACGGGTTGCTCTCCCCATTGATCTTGATCACCCTGAAACATTCTGCGAGATGGCTGATCCGGGTCCACGAGTTCAATCTCACCCTCGAAAACTTTCACTTGGGATGAGGTCTCATCGACCTGCACTCCGAACTCAGTTCCGTGGTCGATAATCTCACGTTCGGAGGTCAGAATGCGAAAGCCTTTTGCCTGAGCCGGCACCCGAAAGCGCAGCGACCCCCTGTAGCAAAAGATCTCCATCGGGTCTCGAAGGTCGAGGTGCACCGGGCCACGTGCCAAAATGACCACCCCGTTGTTCAGATTCAGCTCAAAGAGCCCCTCTTCCGCGCGGAACTCTCCTTGGTAGAGGGTCGCTCCGCTCTGCCAATCCGGACCGCTGTCGATCGCCTTTGCGAGAACTCCGACTTTGCCGGCGGCGGTAGTCTCACTTGTAAAGTGCCCGAGGCCTACCGAAGGTGGCGACTTCGAAGGATTATCGGAAAAACCAAGGTAAAGGAGCACCGATGCCGCGATTCCCACTGTGGTCCACAATAGCCGGGAGCTAAATTGGGAACACCTGACTTCTGTCGGCGTAGCCACTTCGCGGGCAGCTTCCTCGCGAAGACTCGCGTCCACTGCGCACAAGAAAACAAATCGCTTCCGCAGCTCCTCATCAGCTTTCATGGCCTCCTCCAGCCGGGAGAATTCCTCCTCCTCCAGCCCACCGACGAGGTAGCGGTCCATGAGTTCGGTCCAGTATTCAGGAGTCATTGTCATTTCGTGGAACGGATACTCTCTAGTTGGATTCCTTTATCATCTCGGACTCCACACAGGTTAAAATTTTTGCGCGCAGCCTGCTGATGAGCTTGTAGAATGCATTTGGCGTTACCCCGGAATCCGCCGCAAGGTCTTTTACCGAAGTGCTAGAGCTATATGGAGCCAGCACTAGTTCACGGTGCTTTGCCCGGAGTTTGGATAGGCAAATTTTCAGGGCCCGCCGACTTCCTAGGCTCGTAGTCTCCTCAGTCTCATCAGCCGTTTCAGCAAGGAGGTTGATGAGTTCGTCATCGAAGACCAGGCGATCCCTGGCATAATTTCGCCGCGCACGGAGAGCCTCGAATCTTACGATCACCTTCGCCCAGGGAAGGAAACCATCATCGGTCTCCAGCTGACCAAATTTTTTCCACATCACCACGCTGGCATTCTGGATCACGTCATCGACCCCGTCCCAGGTTGGCAGGAGAGCTCTGGAATAAGCGCGGAGATCCGGCTCCGCCTTGATGAAGAGGCGGAGGAAGCGGGCCTCATTGATACCGGAATCACTCATGGGACTTACGCCTCACTACGCCCAGTCATCCGGAAACCTGCCGTCGGGAAAAATTAGGATCACCTTTTTCGGCAGGATAAGTCCCTAGCTGGAAGTGGGGCTATATGGAGCTTGCAGAATCATCTGATGGTCCGCTTCTCCATATCCCATTGAAACACATAATTGAAATGAAACAATGCAATACAATATCACGGTCAGCCCTTCTTGCGGCACTTCTCAGCCTCCCCTGTGCCAGCCAGGCCGCGACGGTTTTTTTCAGCGCAGATACCACCACCGGGTTCTTTGAGACCGCAGCGGACGGA
>CALBVA010000065.1 GCA_937969125.1 uncultured Verrucomicrobiales bacterium
GGATTATGATCCCTACGCGCTGATCGAAGGGATGATTATCGCGGGATATGCCACCGGAGCACCGCGTGGATTCATCTACCTGCGATACGAGTATCCCGAGACGAATGAGCTGCTAGAGAGCTGTCTCGCGGAGTGTCGTGAGGCCGGGCTCCTGGGGAATAACATTCTGAATTCCGGGTTCGCTTTTCACCTCTATGTCCGTCGCGGAGCCGGTGCTTAGATTTGCGGTGAGGAAGGCTCCCTTCTTAATTCGCTGGAGGGTAAGCACCCCTTTCCCCGGAACAAGCCCCCCTTCCCTGTTACTCATGGGTTCGAGGACAAGCCAACGGCAGTCAACAATGTCGAAACGCTCTGCGCGGTTCCGCCGATCATTAAAAAAGGAGCGGATTGGTATCAGTCACTCGGCATTGGCGAGCATGCCGGGACAAAGCTCATCTCCCTCTCAGGGGACATTAAAAAACCCGGCAACTACGAGGTGCCCATCGGGCTCCCGCTCAAGACGCTCCTCTACGATTGGGCCGGCGGTCCCAAGGAAGGGCGCAGCATCCAGGCCGTCACGATGGCCGGCCTCTCCGGTGGATTCCTCGGACACCAAATTCTGGAAGACCTCACCCTGGATGATCCGTGTATCCGCTCCCATGGCTCCTTCCTCGGAGCGGGTGGAATTATGGTCTTCGATGACTCGCGGGACATAGTGAAGGCGGCGCACGACGCGATGGCCTTCTTCGCGCATGAAAGTTGCGGGAAGTGCTTCCCCTGCCGCATCGGCACCCAGCGTCTGACCGAGCGACTAAATGACAGCATTGCCGAGCTTCCGTATGCCGACTGGCTGGCCGAGGTCGAGGACATTGGCGAGGCAATGAAGGCCACCTCCGCCTGTGGTCTCGGGATGGCGGCTCCGCATGTTACCGAATCGCTCTTGAAATATTTCCCGGATCAAGTCGCTGCGGCCACGGAATCGGTAAATTAACTTCCAGGCATTGCCGTAACACATTGTTTTCCATGATTAAGACGGTCACCAAAATCGGTAATTCACGCGGCCTCATCCTGGACGCTGCGACCCTGAAACTGGCTAAGCTCAAGGAAGGTAGTCAGTCATCGCCCCTCCGATCCTTGACCCACAAGTAATACCTTATAAAGTAGCGCCATGAAGGTGACAACGAAAGGCTTAGTCACAATTCTCCCTCAGGTTCGTGACTTTTTGCAGATCGAGCCACACGACGAAACTGATTTCTTAGTGGAGGGCACGCCCAAGCTTCCGGTTACATCATTTTGACCCGTGACCAGCGCCGCTATCGTCGCCATTTTCCTGAAGTTCCCCTTATCGTTCTCGAGTAATCTCTCTTCCCACCGCCTCCCGCCATGATTAACGATCCTTCTTCCAATATCGCTTCCGCACTCTCCATCACAGTCGATGGAAAAGCCACTACTTTCACCGAGGGCGAGACGATCTATCAGGTCGCCACCCGGCTTCAAAAGGACATTCCCACTCTATGCTACGATGATCGATTGGAAGCCTTTGGAGGGTGCCGACTCTGTGTGGTAGAGGTCGAGGGCATTCGGAATCCCGTCGCCTCATGCACGACGAAGGCTGCAGATGGGATGATTGTCAAAACCGCGCCACCAAAAATCGAGAAGATGCGCAAAACTCTGCTGGAGATGGTGGCGAGTGAGAATCGCGAGATCGATGTCGATCCCCTCCGAGGGCTCGCCTCCCAGGAATTCGCGACTCTGATCAATCGCTATGATGCCCGCAGCGGTCGGTTCAATGGCGCCAAGTCCGGCACTTCCAACCTGAAGGATCTCAATCCCTTCATCCTCCGTGATTACGAGCAGTGCATCTCCTGTTACCGCTGTGTGCGCGTCTGCGCCGAGCAGGAGGGCGATTACGCTATTACCGTGGCGAACCGGGGCTTCCACACCCAGATTTCCACCGAGTTCAATAACGACCTTCGGGATTCCGACTGCACCTTCTGCGGGCAATGCATCCAGACATGCCCCACCGGAGCACTCGCTGACAAGAAGGCCTTGCGCTCGGAGGAGCTTCCGGAGCCGATCAAGAAAACCCGCACAGTCTGCCCTTATTGCGCGGTCGGTTGCTCCATCGATCTGATGACGAAGGGCGACAAAATCGTGGGCGCGCAACCAGCAATGGACGGCCCCGCGAACAAAGGTGCGCTTTGCATTAAGGGGCAATTCACCTACGACTTCATCCAGCACGAGGACCGCCTGCAGAAGCCCCTCATGAAACAGCCGGACGGCACCTTCAAGGAGGTCGACTGGAACACCGCACTGGATGCCGCAGCGAAGGGCTTTGCCGATGCTCGCGCAAAGTACGGGAGACATAGTATTTTCGGAATTGCAAGTGGCCGGGCCCCTCACGAAGCCGCTTACACAATGCAAAAATTCATCCGGGCCGGATTCGGGACACATCATATCGATAACTGTAGTCGAGCCTGACACGCTCCCACCGTGGCCGGTCTGGCCGCTCAAATCGGAAGAGGCGCAATGTCCAATCCTCTCAAGGACATGGACAAGCCGGATACCATCTTCGCCATCGGCACAAATATGACCGAGTGTCACCCTGTGGCGGCGACCGGCCTGAAGAAAGCCCTGACAAAAGGCGCGAAGCTCATCGTAGCGGATCCACGCAAAACCCACCTTGCCGAGCTGGCCCATCTGCACCTCCCGATCCGGGTGGGGTCGGATGTCGCGCTTCTCCTCGCGATGGCTCACGTCATCGTCAGGGAAGAATTGGCAGATAAGGAATTCATTGCCGAGCGCACCGGTGGCTTCGTGCAATTTGAAGCCCACCTGCAGCGTTTCAGCCCCGAGTGGGCAGCGGAAATCTGTGAAGTCCCGGCTGAAGACATCGAGCAAGCAGCCCGCTGGTATGGCAACGCGAAGCTAGGCGCGATCTATTACACTCTGGGAATCACCGAGCATATTTGCGGGGTCGATAACGTGCAGTCGCTTTGTAATCTCGCCCTCCTCACCGGAAATTTGGGTAAGGAAGGCACGGGGATCAATCCGATGCGTGGGCAGAATAATATTCAAGGCGCAGGCGATTGCGGAGCGGTGCCGAATAATTACGTCGGCTTCCAACCGGTCACGGACAAGTCCTTCCATGAGAAGTTTAAGGAAGCCTACCAGCAGCCCGAAATGGATCTCGGCAACCAGATGACCAAAGTCACCGCACTGAATCTTTGCGGAGCGAACGAAGGTGGCATTCACGCCATGCTCATCGACGGAGAAAACACCGTCGTCACTGATCCGGATAAGAATCATTGCGAGAAAGCACTGAAGGCACTCGATCACCTCGTGGTCATCGATATCTTTCTCACCGAAACCGCACAGATGGCGGACATCGTCCTGCCGGCCTCCGCCTGGGGTGAAACCGACGGGGTGCAGGCCAACACTGAGCGCCGCGTCCAACGACTTCGGGCCGCCGTTCCTTCCTACGGGGATTCCAAGCCTGATTGGTGGATTATTTCCGAGATCTCGAAGCGACTCGGAACACCCGGTTTTGAGTATGACTCAGCAAAAGATGTCTTTAACGAGCTTTGCGAGCTCAGCCCGATTTATGCGGGACTGAATTGGGACAACATCGGTGACGGAAACTTCCAGTGGCCGGTGCCCGAAGAAGGTCACCCGGGTACTCCCATCCTGCATGAGGATGAATTTAAGGACGGCAAACCCGGCCTCTTTAAAGTCATCGGCTATCGCGATCCAGCTGAGGTCATTGACGATGACTACCCCGTCTGGCTCACCACCGGTCGGCGCCTGCAGGCCTACCACACCAGGACCCAGACCGGTAGGGCCAGCGGAATCGATTACCTTCTGAATGAGGAAACCCTGGAAGTCCATCCGGACGACGTCGCCGACTGGGGGCTCATTGACGGAACCATGGTCAAAATGGCCTCCCGCCGTGGTGAGATTGAGTTAAAGGTCGAAGCAACCACCCGCAGCCCTCGTGGAACCGTCTTCACCAGTTTCAGCTTCGCCGATACCAACGTGAATATCCTCACAGGCTCCGGCTATGATCCCGTCACCCAAACGGCGGAATTGAAAGTCTGCCCGGTGAAAATTTGGCCCGCCTAAAAGAGCGTGGGTATGGTTGTTTCCACAAAACAAATTTCGTTTCCATTGATCGGCCTCCGGTTTTTAATTTTACAATGATCACGCGTTGTCTCCACTCACTGAGAGTGAGCCTGAAAAAATCATGCCTCACGATCGCTCTGGTGACGGCTTCATTCTCCCTCCTCTCAGCCGAAGTGCGGACCTGGACCGCCACAGACGGCAGAGAACTTGAGGGAGAACTCATTGAATTTGACGCCCTCACCGTCACCCTCAAGGTGAAGGGAAAGGTCCACACCTTCAGCGTGAACCGTCTCAGTGCAGCAGACCGTGCCTATCTCGAGGCCTTGCCCGATGACTGGAAGGAGCGCAATAACGCCGATACAGACAATCAAAATGGCGAAGGCGGGGATGCCACATCGGGCAAACTCTTCGGCGAAGAACTCATCGCGGGAAAGCGCTATGGATTCCTGCGCGACCTCTCCCCCGAGACTATCGAAGATTTCAGCAAACACCGGAAACCGGCCACCAAAATGAAAATCGTGGTGCAGCTCCCGGAAAACTACCGCCCCGATGGTCCGCAAAAAGTCTTCTGGACCTCTTGCGGCCTCAACACCGATGGCGAATGGGCTCAGGGAAACATTGGCCAAATCACCTGGATCGGGAAAAGCGTCCTCGAAAAAGGATTTATCATCATTGCCGCCGATACCGAACACGGAGGCCCCATTGAACGGAACAGCCCGAAGCAAAACGTCCGTGCCCGTGACTCCTTTCAATCCGATGTCTTTACCGCCTTGGAATCAGAATGGCCGGAAATCAAGAGCTGGAAACACGTCGCAGCAG
>CALBVA010000066.1 GCA_937969125.1 uncultured Verrucomicrobiales bacterium
GAAGCGGGTTTTCTGACCCTTTACGATGGTGGCGAGAGGGAGTCCGTCGAATTTTACTCCGGGGTTCGGAGTTTTGGTGAGGTCCAGTAGGGTAGGGACGATGTCGACCGCGTGCATGAGCTCATCAACTTCCGCCGCCTGGTCGAAGCCTCCGGCGGGCCAGTGGAGGAAGAAGGGAACGCGATGACCTCCTTCCAGAGGGCTGCCCTTTTTTCCGGACATGGCGGCATTGAAAACCTTCTCACCGTAGGCAGTGCCATTGTCGGTTGTGAATATGAAGATGGTGTCCTTGGCGACGCCGAGTTTGGTGAGGAGCTGACGAGTGCGGGCGACGTTGTCATCGATATTGGAAATCATCCCGTAGAAGGCAGCGAGGGATTTCGGTTGGGCGGGGTAGAGGTCGAGGTATTTCTGTGGACAGTGTAGCGGGCTGTGTGGGGCATTTGTGGTGATGTAGGCGAAGAAGGGTTTCTTCTCCTCCACGCAGTCACGGATCCAGCGGTTAGCTTGAGCGAAGAAGACATCGGTGCAGAAGCCCTTGGCGGGAACGATTTTCCCATTGTGGATGTAGGAGCCATCGAAATACGAGTTATCCCAGACATCGGGAGTTTGTCCTACACCGCCGCCGCCGTGGCGATAGACCTCGGCGAAGCCGCGATCCTCCGGGCGGTAGGGGAAGTTATCGCCCAGGTGCCATTTTCCGAAATGTCCGGTCGCGTAGCCTGCCTGACTTAGCATGGTGGCGATGGTGATTTCATCCTCACGAAGCATCGAGCGGCCGTTCACGGTATGCCAGACTCCGGTCCGATTACTCCAATGTCCGGTGAGAAGAGAGGCCCGTGTGGGGGAGCAGGTCGGGGCGACGTGGTAGTCCGTGAGGGCGGTGGACTCGGCGTGGAGTTGATCGAGATGAGGAGTCTTGACGATGGGGTTTCCGTGGCAGGCGAGGTCGCCGTAGCCTTGGTCGTCCGTGATGACCAAGACGATATTTGGCTTTGCGAAGAGGGCAGAGCAGAAAGCGACCAGGAGCAGAAGAGGTTTCATAACAGGGAAAATTTTAGGGAGAAACGAAGGAGGAAAGAATGTCAGCGAAATCTCCGGCGCTCGGGCCTGTGAAGGGTTCGTGGAGGGCGGAGCTGATTTCCGCGTAGGTGATTTGATTCGGGGGAAGTTTTTTCAATCTTTCCCGCAGGAGGGAAGCCGGGCAGATGGGGTCCAGAGCACCCTGGGTGAAGAGGATGGGGAGATCGGTGGGGAAATTTGGGAATTGGGCTGCGAGATCGGTGGCGGCATCGCGAAGGTCACGGCCCCAACCGAGAGTGATTTTACTGTGATAGAGGACGGGACCGTCATTGCTGGATTCGCCTCCAAGATCGACCCGGCAATCAGCACCACGCACTCCAGTGTCGGCGGGGAGCCAGGGGAAGAGTCGGGAAAGGGTGGGGAGGAGCAGGCGCATCCACGGCTTTGCCTGTCTCATGGGATCGAGGAGGGGACTGCTGAACCAGGCCGATGAAAAGCGGCGGGGCTCATTCAAAAACGCTCGCAAAGCGAGGAGCCCGCCCATCGAGTGTCCGGCCATCGTGATAGGGCCGCGGAGTTGCTTGAGGGAGTCGTTGAGAAGGTGATCAATGAAGCCCAAACCGGGAATCGCCCCACGTCGGCCGCTGGAGCGCCCGTGGCCGGGGAAGTCAGTCAGGATGCATTGTAGGCCTGCATCAACAAGGGGCTGCAGGACGGTGGGGTAGCGGTCGATGTAGTCCCCCTGACCGTGGAAGAAAACAAGGCCACCTTTGCTTTCTCCTTCCGGAGTGAGGAGCAGGCGGTGAAGCCTCCGACCATCAAGAGAAAGGGCGATTTCCTCGATCTTCATGGGCGGAAAGTCTTCATGAGATCCTGGATGAGGAGAGCGTCTTCAATGCGCTTCTCCTTGTGGAATGCGATGTTCATATTCGCGAGGACGCGCAAGAGGATGGCGGCGAGGGAGCAGGGTTGGCTGACCGCTTCCACGGCTTGTTTGGAAAGACCTGGATGGTCGGCGAGGAGTTTTTTTGCCGGGATGGGGCGTCCGCGATGGAAAACGTCGATGAGTGTGGAACCGTCGGAGCCATCGATCATCGAGAGGAAATGGCCAGGGTAATTACACCCATAGACTTGAAGTCCGAGTCGCTGGGCAGTGAGAATGTAGATCAGGGAGAGGCCGAGGGGATTGCTGCGCCCTTCCTCTAGGCACCAGGCGAGGTCGGAGTTTCTGGGATCGTAGGGGCTGTCTTTATTGCCCTTGAATCGGCCGGAGCCAAAAAGCCAGATGGAGAGATCCAGTGCGGTGACGACCTCCAGTTCAGTTTCGGCGGCGAGGAGATCCAGCTGATCGGAGAGGCTGGATCGCAGGGTGACGCCATCGTGAAGGAAGTCGGAGATCAGACGAAGGAGGGATTCCAGGGCATCGTGATCACCATCAGGATGGCGAAGGTTGCCGGTCGGCATGGCCCAGTGATCCCGAAGGGCTTTTTGGCGGCCAGGGTGAAGGGATCTTGAGAGGAAGTCCGCATCCTGTGATTTCAGCCTGATGCCGAGGGCGGCAAGGTCATCGCTGGCATCTCCCTGATATTCGAGGAGGGCCTTCTGCACGCCCTCACGGACCTGCTCATTCTCGTCATCGAGCAGCTTTACCAGTGATCCAAAATCGGCGGTTTTTCCCATAGGGAGAATGATGGGGCGGTCCGCAGAGCTGGCAAAGGAAAAGGACGGCCTTTTCCGGTGAACGTGAATTGATTTTGAGAGATCGATACAGTCGCAGACTTGTGCGAGGATGTTCGAGATGAACTTACCGAGGGAAAAGTTATTAAGCCGTTGCCCTTTGCTTAGCGTAGAGAGGGATCAAAACAAAAAACGCTATGACCGATGAGGTCACAGCGTTTTAGGAAAGAATGGTGCTCGACGCTGGATTTGAACCAGCGACCCCCACAATGTCAATGTGGTGCTCTACCCCTGAGCTAGCCGAGCGACTGCGGGCGCAAGCTAGGAGAGCGGGACGGGGTAGGCAATTCCTTTTTTGGGAAAATTAGCACTTCCCGGGGGCTAGCGGATTTCGTCCTCTGTCTCAGCGGCCTTTTGGACTTCGGTTTCCGTTTTTTGTTCCGGTGTTGGAGTCGGAGTTACCTCGGGCTTGGGATTTTCATCGAGGAACTTGAGCACCCCGGGTTTGATTTTTTTCCAGGTTTTGGTGTGGAAGAGGGCGATGGGCTGTTCGGCTCTTCCATACACTCCTTTTTTCACGGAGTAGCGCCGCCCTTTTTTTGCCGCAGCGAGGGAGCGGTAGGCGTGCTTTGCGCTTTCGTTGGTGAAGTCCTTCGAGTCCTGTGTCTCCCCGAGAGTGAGGAGACCAAGCTCGGTGAAGAGTTCGTTCAATGCCACCTCTGCCTTCTTATCGCGCGGTTCATGGAGAAAGGGGAAGCGGAACCAACGAGTGCGCATCTCGCCGGGACGCTCAGCATCATACGCGGCATCGATGCATTCCTGGACAAAGCGGATCCCTGCCAGCGCGATGTCCATCCGCGCGGACCCGGCCTTGAAGCGCTTCATATCCTGATGGAAAGCGGTGTGATTATAGACTTCACAGATCCAGGTATCATCTTTTTTGATTTTCAGAAGTTCGCGTATGCCGGTGATGAATTTCTCCCGCTGCGGCTCGAGAAGTTTCATGGTCTGTTCGAGTTGGTGCTTCCGGCCTTTCTTTAATCTCAGGATCGGAGTGAGGTTCTTTCCCGAGACGTGGGGAACATTGGCAAAGAAGATGCCACGGGCTCCGCGCTTTTGCAGATCTTTCGCGATGTCCAGGGCACTGGAGTGGGCCGGATCCAGCGGGATGATCTGGTCATCGAAGGTGAGAGTGCATCCGTAATGTGGCTTCGGCTCGGTGAGCATAATGGTCCGCTGCACGAGGCGACGATGAGCGCCGGTCGGGCTGTCGCCGACGCGTCCGAGGTCGAAACCTTTCTTGAAAAGTTTGGCCGGGTCCTCGGCAGCCGGGATGGTCGGCGGTTTTTCCTCAGGTGCCGGATGCACGGGCGCATTCTTTTCAGCGGGCGGTGTCGTCTCTTCCTTCTTTCCGGTGACTTCACCAGTTTGCTCAGAATTTTCAGGAACGACAGGCTCTGGTTTTACCGGTGGTTCTTGAGCGAGGATGATCCCCGCAAGGAGGATGCCGAGGCTGTGTATTAGGGTGCTGCGCATTACTCGGGTTTTTCGGGGTCTTCCGTTGCCGGTTTTTCGCCTTCACCTTTCACCAGACGCTTGAATTGCTCAATCCATTTGGGGGCATTCTTATGGTTGAGGTGTTCCTTGAGAATTTCGAGCATTCTCAGAGCAGCTCCGCGCTGATCTCCGGCGTTGAAGAGATCGACCTCCATCTGCCACATGAGGTCATAGCGACCTTGAAGGAGCCATTTTTCAAAGGCGGGTTTGCGATCTTTTCCGGCGGAGCCCTCATCGGTCCAGGCTTCGAGAAGTAGTCCCTCCTGCTCGATTCTCTTCATCCATCCCTTTTTCAGCTGGGGGAGGGTCTCGGAAGTTCTGAGGGGTGGAAGTACGATGTTTTCGTAGATTTCAGTGACTTTCAGAGGCGCTTCCGGCCAGCCCTCCGCGGCCTCTCCATTCACGTTGGAGGCGATGGCGAAGACTGAATCGAAAACCGGCAGTTGGAGTCGTCGTTGCTGATCTTTCAGGACCGCGGCCTGTCCCAGAATGGCCTCTAAAACGGCGATGACCTTTGATCCCATCTTATCTTGTGCCGTTTTGTTATTGGCTGCTTCGAGGCCGAGGATGAGCCAATTCAGCTGATGTCGCAGGGCCCGACGGAAGCCGGGGCTGTCGGTGCGATCCTTGTGCCGCTTCTTCCATTCGCGAAATTCCCTGGTTTTGCGGGCTTCATCCTGGAAGCGGACTTTTTCGATGCATTTGAGATAAAGTTCATGGGCAGCGGCATCACTGCCCACGGCACCCTTGAAGGCGGCTATCGCGGTGGCGAGGCGTCCTTTGACGGTGGCATTGGAGTTATTCTGAATCTCTTGAAGCTTTTCGACGAGGAGTTCGCGGTCCAGCTCGGTGAGAGGTTTTTCCTCGGCGAGGATGGGCGAAGCTGCCGCAGTGGCAGCCAGAAGAAGGGATCGTAATTTCATAGGTGTTACTTTGTGGTGTTGAGCGACTGTAAAAGTGCTTCCGAGTTCCAGTAAATGGTCTCGTTCACCTTGTCGAAGTCATACTTGACGTTTCGTTTGCAAGATGGGCGGCCTTTAAAGTGCTTTCGCGCTGCCGGTCGGTATTTTGCGGGGGCCGGTCTGGCCTTCCGGGTTTCGTCCAATTGCAGCCCGATTTTCTCAAAAAAAATCTTTGGCATCCAGCCGGGGGCATTAGCTTTCTGCTGGAAGTTCAAGGTTTCCGGAGCCTCGGCAGTCCCACTATCCTTCGGGCCGAATTCGGTGAATCTATCGTATGAATAGATTCCCGGTTTAATGGTAACATTGACCGGGTTTTCTCTTCGGGAGTTCACGGATGACATCCCGTGCTTCGACGAGACTTTTGTGACCGTTATCTTCGATGGCGATCTGATGGAAATCCGCTCCGCTAAGCGTGTTGAAGAGAGAGGGGGTGATGGACCAGCCTATCCTGTCGTATACATACGGAATGCCATTGGGAGAATCTGTCAGACAAATGTCTCCCGGACGGTTGTGAACTACTCTTCCTTGGCGACCATTTCGAAGTTATCTGCAAAGCGAAAATGGCGGATTTTTTGAGCTCCGCTACGGACCGAGATCACCGAGATCGAGTCAAAAGAAAGGTCACTCGAGGTCATGCTGCCATCGTGGGATTTATCTGAGGAGCGATTGTAATAATAAGTGACTCGGTCGTTGTTTCCTAGGCCGAAGGAAATTTTCACGACGATGAGGTTCTCGCGTCCGTTGAGCTTTTCCGGTGCCTCGATGGCTAGATGTGGTTCGCGTTTCAGTCGGATGCCGAAGGGGCCCTGTGGCTCCCGGATATCCAGCCAACCGGAGGTGATTTTTGCTAAATAGGTGGCTCGGGCCGGGAGGTTAGGCAGGTGGGCCACCAGTTCGACGATCGCCGCCGAATCTTTAGTGGGCTCCACGAGCTGTTGATAGAAACTGAAGAAAAGTTCGGTGCCGTCTTTGCCGATCTTTCCGTTGTCGTCAATCCACGGACCGAAGGGGCCGCTTGGTGAGAGATCTAGTCGCCCCATCACCCGGTCCTCGCCGAGTTGCACCATGGTGAAATCATCAATTTTTGTCTTCCCCTCGAGGTTTTCCCAAGGAACGGCGAAGCCCACAGGCGGTTTGCGTTTGACTAGTGCTCCGTTAGGATAGGCAAAGCGCTCTTCCATGACGAGCTCTGGTGTCTCCACTACCACCGGCTCCTTTTCGGATTCCGCTTCCCTTGGTTTCGGAGGGGCTTCAGAGCGACAGCTGGAAGAGAGAGAGATGAGTAAAGCGCTTAAGACGCCGAAAGTGTGGCCAGTTACTTTTTGTATCATGGTGTGGTGCTACCTCTCTGATACTAATCAAGTCAAACTGACTGGCAACGCTCAATCCTGTAGTCGCACGCAGATCGTGTTACTCATTTCGAGAACTACCGTACCCGCGTATCCTATTCTTTTGCGGCAAGCTGGCCCTTAGCCCCAAAATTGCGTATGGGATTTCTCAAATAATCACTTTTTATTAGTGAGTTAGCGTGAATGGGTTATGAGGTTATTCCGGTGCTTCCAATTGATTCTTAGAGAAAGGGATCTTGGTGCAGCTAAGTTTTTCTCCTTTGTCGTTATTGACGCGGAGGGTGACGGAGGGGTGGGTGGGGGACCAGTCGATCTCGATGACTCCGAAGTTTCTTTCCCGGGAGTAGGTGCCATTGACGCGGTAGGGGGAGGGATGGTCTTGTGCTCCGGCGTGGGACATCCCGCTGGTAGTCATTTCGTAAAGGTCATAAGGGAGGCCGGATTCGGCCTTGGAAATACGGCAGACTTCGGCGAGGTGGCGGTCTCCGCTGAGGAGGACGGTGGGGCCGGATTTTGTTTCACGAAGGAGGCGAATGAAGCGTTCTTTTTCATCCGGCATATTAGCCCATTTTTCGAAGCGATGGGCGGTGGCAATGAGTTGAATGGAGGAGACGATGAGGCGGAGTTCGGCGGGCTTTTTTAGCACCTCTTCCAACCACGCCCATTGGGCGGCGCCGAGCATGGTGGCGGATTCTCCGAGCTGGGGGATGTATTTCTTATTCCGGCCCTTTCCGGTTTTAACCAGCGGGGAGCGAAAGTAGCGGGTATCGAGTAGGATTAGTTGGAGGCGTTTGCCTTCTGGTCCGAGTATTTTGGAATGATAGATTCCTTCGCTCTTT
>CALBVA010000067.1 GCA_937969125.1 uncultured Verrucomicrobiales bacterium
CCTCCTGCCCTTCGAGAAGCGCGCCGAGGCTTTTGGCCGGAGCGATTTGTGCGATGACCGGCGAGAGCTGTGGGAACCAGCGGACTGCGTGATCGCGCGAATATTCAGAGGTGAATGAGGGCCTCATTTTACCGACCGAAAGCGAGAGATCATCGGCGAGGGCGAAACGCGCTTTGAGAGTTTCGATCCCCAGATACCTCCCCCGGCCATCGAAGGCCGCATCTCCTTGCAGCTCGATATTATAGAAGGCCCGCAGGGCGAAGCCTAGTCGCGCGCGAGCGAAATTCGCATCCGTGCCGAAGTCACCGCTCTCCATCTGGTAGTCCAGCAGCCCTCGAAAGGCGATGGTCTCCAGCCCGCTTTTCGGCGGGAGATCATAGGTGAAAGTCGGCTCCAGCTCGGTGGGCCAACGCGCCAGAGTCTGCGGATCATCGGGAATGATGTCCTCTTTCTTCGCTTCGGCGTTCTTCTCCGCTTCACGGGCTTTCTTAAGATCCGCCCGCTCGTAAAGATTCGGCGGACGTGGATCCCGCTGTAAAAGATCGAGCGCTTCATTTGCAAAAATCGAAGCGGGCAAGATCAGCAAACTGACCAGACTGACAGAGCGAACAATCATTTTTCCAACGCGGTTTTTTTGGCCGCTTCCAATGCCGCCTCACGCTCCAAACGCTCCCGCTCTTTTTTTGCCTCTTGCCTTTCCGAGGCGCGTTTCACCCGGCGGAGGAATTGCTCCAACGATTTGTTTCCCGGCTTGAGACGGGTCGCGGCCTCCAGAAGTGGCACCGCTTCGGTGAATCGGCGATCCTTGAAAAGCAGCTGACCAAAGCGGAGATTCGCCTCGTAGGAAACCTTCGCATCGGGCGAATTAATCACCGTGCGGAACATCGTCGCGGCCTCCACCTGATAATGCCCTGCACGACCCGGCTCATCCTGCTCCTCAGCCAGCTCACCGTAAAGACGAGCCAGGCGCACCCGCGTGGCACCGTCCGTTTCATCGAGGGCGAGGGCCTGACGGAGTTGCTCTCCGGCCGCTTCCAGCTTCCCGGCGGCGCGGGCAATGTCACCGCGAATGAGAAAGACATCGCGCTTCTGGACAGAGGTGAGATTGTCCCCCGCCCGCTCTTCCAGCTCGTCGATCAAGCGGGTCGCCTCTGCGGGTGCGTCGAGCGAAAGGAGATATCCGGCCGCAGTGAGTGAGCGTTTCACCTCGACCGTCTTGCTGATTTTCATCGCGCTCAGGTAGGCTCCGAGTGCGAGGAGCGGCTGCTTCTGCTGGGAATAAACATCGCCGAGTTGATTCAGGTCGCGCTCATCGGCCAATCCTTTCAGACGGAGAATTTCATAATTCTCGGCAGCGCGAAGTTCCTGCCCCATCTGAATGTAGCAGTTCGCCTGCATGCGCCAGAGGTCCGCAGCATCCGACTGGGCATCGACGAGCGACTGAATCATGACTGCCGCCTCCGACCATTTTTCCTCATTCACGAGGGCCTGAGTCAGGCCCAGTTGCCAGTCCCGTTCATTCGGATTGAGGAGGTAGGCGTGGCGATAGGCCGCTTCGGCGGCGAGATGCTTCCCCTCATTGAGAAGAGCCGCGCCAAGAAGGCCAAAGGTCTGCGCATCGCTCTGGCCAAGCTCGATTGCTTTTTCGAGGTGCGGCTTGGCCAGCTCCATCTTGCTCTGCTTAGCATAGACGAGGGCGAGATTTTTATGCGCACGGCGGTAGGCTGGATGCCGGTCAATCGCGATCTGGTAGGACTGTTCGGCATCGGCAAGGCGGCCGCTTTGGAGATAGAGATTTCCCAAAGTGAAGATGAGCGCGGCAGAAACATCCTTCGACTCCGTCTCCGGGTCGGTGGGATTTCGGCGCTCCTTAATGAAGCGGAGAAGGCGCTGCTCAGCCGCTTTGAACTGCGATCCGGAGAGGTATTCAGAAAGCTCCGCGAGCACCTGCGCTTCTTCGTTGTCCACCTTCGGCTCGACCTTCGGGAGAAAGCCATAGCTACCTACGAAGTTCGCCTTGAACTCCTTCGTCCGGAACTGGGATGGAGAGATCTTCATCGGCTCGACTCCATGAATCGGAGTCACTGCCGTAAGGAGTAGGGTGGAGATCAAGCGCATGGACTTGCGGGAAGTTTTACGAAAAGTCATTGGGATTCGGAGGCAGGAGTCTGGTGACAGAGTCGTCACTTTTTCACTGGGAAGTTAAAGGTCTGGCTGATCTTCGCCTTGGCCTTGCGACCGTTCTGGATGGCCGGTTTGAATGACCACCGCTGCAGGGCGCTCACGCAGAGTTCGTCCAGCTGGGCGATCCCGGAGCTGCCGGTGACCCGCGTCTGGCCCACCTTGCCGCGCGCATCCACGACGCCCGAGACGACGACCCGTGCACCGCCTTTTGCCTTGAGCTGCTTCTTCACCTTACGGGGAATATTGGGATCATACTTCGACTTCGCAATGGGCGGGGAATCGATCTCGCTCACGCTGTCGCCGAGGTCCTCACTGGAGAAACTCACATCCGGCGCGAGGGCCACATTGATGCGCCCAGTCCCGCCTGCGCCCAGGTCCGGGATATCGAGCGGATCGATCTGGATGTCATCGGAAACCTCCTCCATGGGCGGAGGATCCTCTTCTTGTTCCTCCGGCTCTTCCTCCTCATCCGGGGTTTCAAATTCCGGTGGCGGCTGGCTGGCGATATTTGCAATGAGATCCTCTTCATCGCCACCCATGCTCTGCTCCAACTGCTGCATGAGGGGAATCACGTAAAAGACGAGAAAGGTGAAAAGGAGACCGCCAAAGATAATCAATACCGTGCTCCGGAAGCGATTGGGCCGCGGCGGGCGATAGACGTGGCGCGGTTTCATTGATCGGTGAGAGTGATTTGCGAAGGCTGCGCGCCCCCTTCCAGAACGGCATTCTTCACTTCGATATTCACGCCGTGACTGGACCCGGGGTGCCCCTGGATGACGATGGGGCTCTTCTCGTTTTTACCAAGTTGATTGGAGACCACCGCCGCCACTCCGGAGACTCCGATGTTCCGCCCTTGATAAGTGACCTGGTTATTTTTCCCGATGAGCAGGACGACGGTTTCATTGTCACTAGCCTGCGACGAGGATTGGGAAGGATCCGGCCGGTTCACTTGTAATCCATCCTCTTCCACGAAGGTCGCCGTCACGATGAAGAAGATCAGCAGGATGAAGACGCAATCGATCATCGGTGAGAGATCCGGCTCCGGATCGCTATTATCAATTTCGAATCTGTTGTCGCCGAGGGCCATCGTTTCCGGGAAAAAATTTATTGGGTCGCGTCGGTGATGCGGTCGCGCTTCACCCCGGCCTCTAGGCACTCCTTCTCGACGTCCGAGACGATGCCGCGCCGGGCCAAGGCATCACCCTGGATGATGACGGGGATATCCTCATTTTCCAGGAGCTGGGGGCGGACCACTTTCTGCACCCCTGCGATCCCGATTTCTTCGCCGCCATAGAAAACTTTATTATCGGCAGTGACGGCGAGCAGGACACTATTCTTCTCCAGCCGATAGCCGGTAGTCGCGCGCGGACGATCCACCTCCACACCTGGCGGCTTCTGAAAAACCGTGGTGACGATGAAGAAAATGAGCAGGATGAAGACGCAGTCGATCATCGGCGAGAGGTCCGGCTTGGCCTCCTCATCTCCTCCGGAAAATGCTCCCCTGCTGCGTCGTTTTAAGCTCATACGTTTCTAAATTTTGTGGTGACGATAGTGCTCTGAAGCTGGGCCAGCGTGACATCGATGCGATTGCGCCGGCCGCGGATCACCAGCGCCATAAACATCCCGGGCAGCGCAATCACAAGCCCGGTGAGAGTGGTGAAAAGAGCCTCCTTCATGCCCGAGGCGATCATGGCCATGCTCTGCTTCCCACCCCCGGCCGCGAGCCCATCGAACATATCCAACATACCGCCGACCGTGCCAAGCAGCCCGGTCATGGGAGCAGCTGCGACCAGAGTGGCAATAATGATGAGGCGGCGATCCACCGACAGGATAAGGATCTCACGGACTTCATCAAAGCGACGCTGGACACGTTTGATCGAGAGCCGTTTCCCGTAAACCGCATAGCGGATAATCTCGCCAACTCGCCCCTGAGCTTCCTCGGGCCGGGCAACCCACCCCCTCCACTCGCTTTTCTGCCGCGAGTTCAGATTTCCCCGCATCACGAAATACAGCGAAGCCGTCGCGGTGGTGTAGAGAAGAAAGGCCACGACAGCGAGAGCCATCATCACGGTGCCGCCATCAGTAAAAATACTGACAACCTCCTGCAGATTTCCTAGTACGGGACTCATCGTATTCACTATGCCGGAGCAAGTTCCAGTTCATCGATCTCATCCGGATCATCACCACCCGGAACCTCCGCAGATTTATCGATCTCGGTGGTGCCATTGAGGATGGATAAGGCCACCCCTTCTGCCTGGCCAAATTTGGCTTTTGCGAGACTCTTCAACATTCCATGAATAATGATCACCGGGATCGCAACAATGAGTCCCATCGCCGTGGTGATGAGAGCTTCGGAAATACCTGCGGAGAAAGCACGGGAATCACCGGTGCCGACGGCTGACATCATGGCAAAGGTCTTCATGATCCCGAGCACTGTGCCCAGCAGTCCCATCATAGGAGCAGCTGCCGCGACCAGTGCGAGAAAGGGCAGGAAACGTTCGAGACGGGGCTGAATGGCACCCAGCTTCTCCAATAAGGCGTCTTCCAGGATGCGACGCTTATCGTAAAAATACTGCACCCCGGCCTGCACCATCTGGCCGCCGAGACCCTTGATTTGCCCAGCCTTCTCTTCCGCCTCCCCGCTGCGATTTTCGAGGAGATCATCGAGCACGAGGTTAATCCGCTTCCGCGAAGGCAGCGGGAAGCGGGTGATTTCGAGGAGTTTGTAAAGGGCAATAAGCATCGCGAGAGCCCCCAGGCCGAGGATGCCGTATCCCACCACACCGCCACCCTTGAGGTAGTCCTTGAGTGACTTCTTGGTGCGCGCGACTTGCAGAGCCTTGCCCATGGTGGCATCGACCGGGACCTGTGCGGAGCCAGTCTTGATGAGGTCGGCAATTGCACCCCCGCCCTGCTCATCGTTCATGGAAATGATGCCCGGGAAGTCCAGGCTATCCGGCGTGAAGTTCGTGAGGCCCACCGTCCCGCCATCCTTCGAGAGGAAGTATCCCAGCGGGCCGAAGGTGGTAAAGTCACCCTCCTTGACGACATTTCCCGCAGCAACCGCTGACCCTGAAAATTGGTGACCACCGGAAATTTCGCGAATGCGACGTGCGCCAATTCCCAATACAGCCAGGCGCTCCCGGACTTCCTGCACCAGATCATCTCCGGCTGCGGTGGCCTTGGCCTCGGCCTCCCCGGCGAGCTTGCCATAGGTTTGCTTTTCAGCTGAGTGGATACGGTTTTTGAGATTCCGCCCGTAGCTTCTCAGACTGGACAGGGTGTAGTCGAATTCCCCGCGTCGGCTCGCTAGTTCGTTATCGAGCTTTCGCTGCTCACCGGCGATTGCTTTTTCTCCTGCCAGGGAGGAATTGAGCTCCTTCCCCAGGGCAATGGCGCGATCGTCCAGCTGCTCGACCCGGCGGATCAGCGGAGTTTCTTTTTTTATGATTTCCGATTTGAGCTGTCGGAGTTGTTCCGTGGCGAGGCGGAGATCGGTCTCGGCCTTGCGGGCGGCATCCTGTGCGAGGAGCGGACCGGTGAAGAGCAGTGGGAGGATGAATCGAGGGGTCATGCGATGATGAGAAGAAGAGTTACTTGCCGAGCTCCAAGGGGAGGTTCACGAGGCGGGTTTCGCCGGTGCCTTTTGCGATATCAATGAGCTCACGGATGGTCTTGGCTAGTCCTTCACCGGTTAGCGGGACCTCTTGCCAACCAGTCGGTGAAGGCTGCAGACGAAAGGCCAGCTCGCCCTTTTCATCCGCCGCGAAGCCCGTGGAGAGGCCGAAGTAAACGACATCCAGCAGGCGGGTCTGCCCCTGCGCGGTGAAGGCCCGTCCTTCGTAAGTGGTCACCACTTGGTTGAACTTTTCAGCCTCGGTCAGGAGGGTGAGCATGGGCGAGAGGCGCTTATTCAGGGGCAAGGATTCCTTATCCGTGGTCGCGGAGAATTTTTGGTGATCCTCGATGGCGGTTTTGATCTTTGCTTCGTCAGTCAGCTCCTTTGGAAGAAGCGGGATGACCGCACTGACTTCGCTTTCCAATCCATTGAGCCCTTCGCGGAGGGCGATGCGGGCGGCTGAGTATTCCTCCTTCTGTGCGAGTTTATCGACCGAGGCAGCATCGGCAGTCGCGCGCCGTTTTTTGGACTCCGCGAGCTCGCTTTCCAGCTGCCCGATCTCCGCTTCGATGGAGGCGATATTCCCCTCAAGAACCTCCTGCTCGGCCTTCCAGTTTTTTTGCTCGGTCTGGATGGACTTCATGACTTCGACCCATTTCTGGATAGTCACGCGGAGGTTCTCATTGGCCCTCCGTCCGGCATTGGCGGTATCCTGACCCAGCACGATACCGGAGGAGATCAGCAGGGCGAGGATGGAGGTTTGCAGGATGGGCAACTTCATATTTTGACGAGCTAGAGCTACACGCCGGAAGAAGCAGACAAGACTTTTGAAATGTCACAATGGCGTCACATTCGAAAACATCGGAAGAAAAAGAGCCGCCCCGCAGCTGCGGAACGGCTCTGGTGGATTACCTGCGAAAGGGTTTGCCAACTTATGGCGCGGGATCTTCCTCCAGGCGGAAGAAGAACTGACTCGAAGCCGGAGTGGAAATTTCAACCGTGGTGGCTGCGCCAGTGGCCCGGAAGGACAGGCCGGAAACATCCGTCGGGAATCCGTCGAGATTCGCCGATTGAGTCACCTTGTAATCCTTTCCGATCACGGTGCCGAAGGTCACAGTCAGCGTGCCATTCTCGTAGTTCAGATCACCGACTTCGAATTCATCAATGGTGATAACAGGATCAAAGAGCCCGAGCTGGGAAACTCCGGTCCAGCTGTCCGCCCAATTCGAATCCTCCGCGAATGCACCTCGGTAATCGGTATTCACAAAGAAGGAATTGATTGCTTCAACATCGGTCTTCGCTGCGGAGAGAAGCGGCGAACCTGCTGCGGGACGAGGATCATAACTGGCATTCGCAATGTCCACGCGCACGAGCATGATGTCCGCGACAGCCTCATCGAAGCCGCTGGCCACCGATCCTTCGGTAG
>CALBVA010000068.1 GCA_937969125.1 uncultured Verrucomicrobiales bacterium
TTCAACCTCGTCACCAAGCGCGGCCTGGCGCACGAAGACGCCGAGATCCGCTGGATCGATTGTAATATCGGCTCGCGCCTCACCATGAAATACCCCGGCGTCGTCATGAAAGGCGAGCGTGCTCGCGGTGAGGTCATCTCCATCGCCCTGGCCAATGACGGCCAGCACCAGGACACCGGCGCCAAGATGATTCACGCCGCCAATAACACTACCTCGAACGTGGTTTCCAAGTCCATCTCCGTAGGTGAAGGACGCTCCACGTATCGCGGACAGGTCCACATTCCAAAGCACCTCAAAGGCTGTAAGAATAACACCGAGTGTGATGCCCTTCTCATCAACCCGAAGAGCCGTACCGATACCTATCCCGCGATCTCGGTCAAAGGTAATCAACACGTCACTCAGCACGAAGCCAGCGTCAGCCAGGTTTCCGAAGAGATGCTCTTCTACATGCAGCAGCGTGGACTCAATGAGGCCCAGGCGATGTCTCTCGCCGTCAACGGTTTCATCAACGACCTCGTCCAGGAATTCCCCATGGAATATTCCGTCGAGCTCAAGCGCCTCATCGACCTCGAGATGGAAGGGTCGGTGGGATAGATAATTTCACGATGATTGAGGCGATATCCAAGAAACGTCCGGGTTGGACGAGACAGGTCTTCGACAGCCTGACCGCATGATCCTCTTGGAAATGCTCCGTTCTCAAATCTACCCCGATGCCCGAACTGCTCCACAAGGATTTCAGAGAGTTTTTAGAACATCTAATCAGCCATAAGGTCATCTCTGCGCTCCTTTCCGACCTCCTCACTGCTAAAAAGACGGCCGGTCGCCCTAAAGATCTTGCTGATCTTCTTCACGATTACCTTCTTCCAGAAAATTGACTCATGCCTGCTACCGTAGAAAGCCCCGCCTCCGAAGCCTTCGATCAACTCGACTGGCCCGTCCGCACGATCGAAAACTGGCGCTTTGGTTCCTGGAAGGAAGCCAATCTGGATGGTCTCGACCTCATCGGCTCCGGATCCTCTGCCGATCTTCCTGTAGAAATTGAGGGTGCCACCCGTCTCGTTTTCCAGAATGCGGAACTCATTTCTGGAAGCCATCCTTCGGTCACGGTGGCCAATGAATCCTTCGGTCCGCGCTCACGCCTCGGCTCGGAGAAAGCTGCGGCTCTCCATACCCTGAAGGCAAATAAAGGGCTCGTCGTGACCTCCGATTCCGAGGCCTTCCTCGAAATCATCCACCTCGTTTCCGGTAAAGGTCTCCTTCTTCCCAGCCTCGTCATCAATGTTGAAAAAGGAGCCAAAGTAAAAGTGATCGAGCGCTTCATCTCCGTCGATGACTCAGCCGCCACCGTGCTCACCGCTGTTGATATGAACGTCGCCGAGGGCGCGGACGCCAAATACCTCGTCACCCAGGAACTCAACTCGCAGTCGAAGCTCATCCGCCTTGCTGACTCCTGCCTCCAGGCTCAGTCCAATGCCACCCAGGCTGTCGTTCACACCGGTGCAAAGTGGGTTCGCGAGGAGACCTACTCCACCGTCGATGGCTCGGATGCCCGTTTCCAGATCCTCTCTGTCGCCATCCCGACCACTGGTCAGGAATATGACCAGCGCACCTTCCAGCACCACGGCGCGCGGGATACCTACTCGAATCTTCTTTTCAAAAACACCCTCTTTGGAAAAGCCACCACCAT
This sequence comes from uncultured Verrucomicrobiales bacterium, assembly GCA_937969125.1. Lineage (GTDB taxonomy): Bacteria > Verrucomicrobiota > Verrucomicrobiia > Verrucomicrobiales > Akkermansiaceae > SW10. The sequence continues at coordinate 1,688 of CALBVA010000068.1, forward strand.
CTTCTCCGGACTTATCTTCGTTGATGAAGGAGCGCACGGCACGGATGCCTACCAGACTTGCCGGAATCTTATGATGACCGATGACTGCGAGGCCCACTCCATGCCCGGTCTCGAGATCAATGCCGACGATGTCAAATGCTCCCACGGCTCCACCAGTGCCCGTGTCAGCGATGAGGAGATCTTTTATCTCCAGGCGCGCGGCATTAATGCCAAGGAAGCCCGCAACCTTGTCGCGCAGGGCTTCTCTACCGAAGCGATCGAGAAGCTCGAAGACGAAGTCTTGGAAGCCCTCGCTCTAGAGGTCGTCGCCCGGAAGTTCGCCAGCGTCGATTAATTTTACGAGGACTTCTTCCTTCTTCTCCTGCCCCCTCCTGTAACGTAGTTATACCTCCATGACTTCGATCGTTCGCGAGGGGCGGGCGACCTTGATCCTCGCGCTGCCACTGATGGCTGGGCAGGTGAGCCAGATGCTCATGGGAGTGGTGGACACGCTCATGATTGGCGAGTTGGGCACCGTCGAGCTTGCCGCCGCCACTCTGGCCCAGACCATTCTTCACATCCCGATGATGCTGGGCATCGGTCTTGCTATCGCCATCTCGTCCAAGGTTTCCCAGGCCCGTGGGGCGGGGGACCCCGAAAAGGCACGGGAGGCAGGCGGAAACGCTGCGACCCTGGCTTTCTTTCTCGGAGTCCTCACGTTCGTAGTCAGCATTCTTCTTCTGCCAATTCTCCCCTACATCGGTCAGGACGAGGCAGTGGTACTTCGGATGCCCGGCTTCTTTATCATTCTCGCCTTTTCCATGATTCCGCAGTTTGCGTTGATGATCGGAAGGAGCCATGCCGACTCCATGGAAAAACCCTGGCCCGCCTTTTGGATCATTTTTTCCGGAGTCTTGCTTAATGTTTTCCTAAATTGGCTCCTCATCTACGGGAACTTCGGACTGCCCCGCATGGGCCTTGAAGGGGCAGCACTTGCCACTTTGATTTCCAGAATCGCCAGTCTCATCGGCCTATTCTGGTGGCTCGGTAAAAGCCCCGCCCTGCGCGGATGGATCCCCACCTCTTGGCTGCGCCGCCGGAGTAAGGTGGGTTTGTGGAAATTCTGGAATATCGCCTGGCCAGCCAGCTTGCAGGTTTCGGCGGAGTTCTCCGCCTTCATTGTCGCCAGTTTTATCATCGGTACCCTGGGTGCTGCCGCCCTCGCGGCGCATCAAGTTGCTATGACCTGTGTCGCCACCATTTTCATGATTCCTCTCGGTATCTCGATGGCTCTCACCGTCCGTGCCGGGGAGGCGAAGGGCTCCCGCCAACCCGAGCGCCTCCGCGCCATCCTCACCAGCTCCTGGGTGATGGGCTTGGCCCTTTCCATGATCTTCGCCACCGTCTTCTTCCTGCTTCGCGATACCATCCCGCATTGGTTCCTGACCGAACCGGAACCCATCCGCATCGCGGCTGCTCTCCTCCTCATCGCCGCCTTCTTCCAGTTGGGTGATCATTCTCAAATTCTCTCCTCCGGAGTTCTGCGAGGCCTCGATGACGTGAAGACACCAGCCTATATTACCTTCTTTGCCCACTGGATCCTCGGCGTGCCCCTCGGACTTCTTCTCGCCTTCGTTGCTGATCTCGGTACTTCTGGAATGTGGTGGGGCCTCAGCGCCGGCCTGACTGCCTCTGCCGTCTTTCTTGGTGTAAGGGCTTGGAAGATGTCGGGTTAACTTTTTGGTGGAAAGCTATCTTCCAAGTGCGGGCCAAGTAGCGGCTGTTCAGTGCGCTCTCGTAGTAGCGAGGCCGCCGGGCATTTTGGGTGCGTGGGTGGTTTTGAAGAAGAGGTGGCGGCTGCAGAGTTCGGTGGAGAGAAGGACGGGGAGGGCGAGCCAGGGATTGAGGAAAGCGAGGGCAATGGTGATGGCGCCGGTGAGGAAGCGGGCGCGGGTGACTCGTTGTAGCGGGCCGAGTCGGAGTCGGGCGCTGTGTTGTTGTGGAGACCAATCGCTCCCTTTTGTCGGGAGGAGGAAAGTGGCTTCGAGCGCGAGCTGGAGAAGGAGGATGAGAGCGAAGAGTCCGGGGTGAATGAAGAGGGTGACGGCGGCGGCGAAGGTGAGGAAGAAATTGGGGAGGGAAGTCTTCAAATGCCACGTGCTCCGTTTGGTATCGTGATAGATCATCACGCTAGTGAAGATGGCACCGAGGGCGGCAGGGATGAGGCCGAGTTTTGCGGGGGTGACGATGAGGTCTGGGAGGTATTTCTGAGCCGCGAGGATGAGGGGGATGGGGGCCACGAGCGAGAAGGCGAGGATTTCTCGGGAGAGCCAGGAAGTCTTCAGGCCGAGGAAGAAGCGCCAGGCTTTGAGCGGTTTCCCAAGGTGGAGGGTTGCGGCGCCCATGCCGAGATTGAAAATGATCGCGCCAACTACGGCTGTTGTCGTACTTTCCCAAAGCGAAGCGGCCGAAATACCGAGTCCGATCTGAGTAAGAACGAGCATGAAGGCAAGCGGCCAGTGGGCTGGCTGGGGAACGAGGCGGGATTGGTCAGCGGGGATGACATCAGCTGGGACATTTCTGCCAATGTAGCGGGTGGTGGGTTGAGTGATTTCTGGAGTCGGGGCACCGGGGAGGAAGTTGTTTTCTGATCGAAGCGCAGCAGTGTCGATCTTGATGATGGAAATGGCTTCAGTCGGGCAGGCTTGGACACAAGCGGGAGCTTCGCCATCTACAAGGCGTTGGTGGCACATGTCGCACTTGCGGACGATTCCTCGTTTCTCGGAATACTTCGGAACGTCGTAAGGGCATTTTAAAACACAATATTCGCAACCAATGCATTGGTCATCGAGGTGACGGACAATGCCGGTGTCCTTTTCCTTCTCATAAGCGCCGACGGGGCAGCCGTGCATGCACTCGGGTTCGAGGCAATGGTGGCAGGCGGTGGTGACAGTTTGTTGGAAACCATTGCCAGATTCCAAGAGGCCGACATCGCGCCAGGCTTCGTCTTCGTCGAGACCATTGAGGGTGTGGCAGGCGACAACGCAGGCTTTGCAGCCGGTGCATTTGTCGAGCTCGACCTGGAAGGCGTATTGTTCGCCTTCGCGGGGTTTTTCGAGGGGGATGAGGTGCTTGTAGAGATCGGTGCGGAGCTCGTGATTGTCGTGAGATTTTGAAAACTTCGCGACGGGGGTCTGGAGTTGTTTTTGCTCGGCGAGGAGCTTGTCAACGAGGTTGGTCATTCGGGCAGCAAAGCCAAGGTGCTAGGAGCATGCCACGTGCGATGAGTGATTCGAGGAGGGTGGATGACTGGGGTTCATGATCCTCTGGTGAATCAGGGTTCGAGGACGATGCGGAGGTAGCGGGCGATGGGTAGGTCGGGGAGGGTGATTTGGGTTTCTTCGAGGTTGCCGACGGGAGTGGTGGTGATGTCGCCTTCGGGTGGGGTGTAGGGGATCCAGGTGGTGAGATCGTCACTGATTTCGTATCGGAAGGTGCTGACCTGGGCGGTGGGGTCGCGGAGGAAGGTGAAGCGGTTAGTGGCGGTGATGTTGGTGGGGGAGCTGGTTTGGGCGATGAGGGGGTTTTGGCCGAAGAAGTATTCCTGGAGGTTGAGGAGGCCGTCGCCATCGGCGTCCTGGTCGGGGGCGCTGGTGGAGGCGGGGAGGTTTTCGGAGGCAGCCCAGGCTTGGTAAGGGGAGGATCTTTCGATGAAGAGACGGTTGAGGACCCAGCGGGGTCCGTCGATGCCGCCGGCGTCGTCGAAGGTGAGGTCGAGGAAGTCATCGGTGACTTCGATGATGAAGGTGTTTTCAACGTATTCGTTGATGGCGGAATTGATACCGGTGACTTGGGTGACACCTTCGGCGGCGATGGTGAGTTCATCACGGGCGATGATCTGGTCGCCTTGGCGGGTGGTGATTTGCCAGAAGCCATTGGCGATGCGATGGGTTAGGGTGCGGGCGGAGTCTGCGCGGAGGTAGTCACGGTTGGCAGGGTCTGGGCCGCCACGGTCGCGGGAGGTCATGGAGCCGCTCCAAAAGAGGTCACCACGAGTGGCGGCGGACATACGGAAGGCGCCGGGTTCGATGGGGCTGTCCTGGGTGCGGCCGAGGTCGTAGAGGTAGGAATCAGCGGTGAGGTCGACGAGCATGAAGACGCGTTCATTCGAGGGGGCGGAGTCGGCTTCGGCGCGGGCAATGATGCGGTAGTAGAGGTTGATGCCGGCGGGGGCACCGGTGTCGGTGAAGGTGGTGGTGTCGGCGGGGAGGGTGGTGATGGGGAGCCAGGGACTGCCTCGTTCGTCACGACGTTCGACAACAAAGTTGGTTTCGTTGCTGGATTGGTCATCCCAGGTGAGGGTGACGGAGTCATTTCCGGCACGAGTGGCGGTGAGGTTGTCGGGTGAGTCCGGGATGATGAGGGGGTCTTGAAGGGTGAGCTGGAGGGTGTAGAGCTGGGTAAAGTTGGTGGTATCTCCATTGACCCGGATGAAGTAGGTGCCGTCTGAGGGGATTTCGAATTCGATGATTTCTTCGATCTGGCCTGCGGGGTTGGCATTGGCGGAGGCGAGGGGGGTGCTGCCGGAGGTGGGGAAGATGTCGAGGGTGAGGTTGTGGATGGAGGTGAAGTCGAAGGGGGTGCCATCGGTGCAGTCGCCTTCGGAGTCTTGTTCTCCTTCGACAAAGCCGGCGGGGGTTTCGACGGGGATGATGCGGGCGGTGAGGCGTTGGCCAGTGGTGAGGGAATTCAGGCGGTAGAAGTCGATGTCGTCGTTATCATCAATGCTGAGGTAGTCACGGGAGAAGGGGGTGGCGACGGTGAGGGGAAGGGTGGAGGCGCGAGCGGCGGAGTCGTTGTTACGCTGGGTGTTTTGTTTTTCGTAGAAGTCGCCGTAGAGGCGGTTGACGGTGAAGATGTCATCGAGCTGGGTGTTGAGGAAAGCAGAGCTGATGCGGGGCTCCATGAGTTTGGTGTTATTGAGCGGGCAGACGTGGCGCATGCCAAGGCCGTGCCCGTGTTCGTGGGCGAGGGTGTTTCGGAGGAAGCGGAAGTCGCTGAAGGAGTTGGCGAGGATACGAACGGGGGAGGTGCCCATGTTATCGGTATCGATGACCATGTCTCCGCCCTGAAAGGAGAAGTAGTTATAGGCGAGGATATTGGACGCGCCGGGGACGCCGGGGCCATCGACAGAGTGCCCGCAGATGCGGATGTCGGCGCGGGTGCCGAGGACGCCACGGCTGGCGAAGCTTTCGATATTGACGATGACGCCGTCGTCGTTTGGTTCGTAGACGTAGTTGACGCCGGTGATTTCTGACCAGTTATCGAACATGTCCTGGAAGATGGGGAACCAGGGTTGGTCGCGAGGGTCGGTGGAGTTGGGATTGGAGCCGAAGATGGCGATAAGGCGGGCACGGAGTTCGCTAGGTCCATCAGTTTCGGTGGGGATGTTATCCTGGATGGGGGTGCCATCGGCAACGATGTGCCAGGTGAGGGTGATGGGGAGGCCTTGTTGGTTCTGGAAGGAGCCATCAGTTGCGGTGCATTGCCAGTGGAAGTTATCGGGGGTCTGGGTGGCTGCTCCTGGGTTGGAGAGGCTGCCGGGAAGATTGGCGGTTTCTTCGATGGCGTGGAGGGCCTCGATGAAGCCGGGCTCGCCACCCGGTGACCAGCAGAGGGCGAAGGCGGGTGGTTCCTGAAGGCGGCTGGTGGCGTAGTCGAGCAGGCGGGTCTGGCTGGATGAGGAGAGGCTTTGGAAGGTGTCGTTATTCAGTCGGGGGGCGAGTGTGCGGAGGGTATTGGTCTGGGTGGCGGTGAGCCGGGGGTGTTCAGGAGCAGCAGGAACGGCTTTCTTCTCAACGATCAGGGGGAGGGTGAAGGCGAGAGTTGCGGCGGTGAGCAGGAGGGGGAGGGTGGTTTTGAGGTTGGGGCTCATAAAATTAGCAAAGGCTATAGTGACCGCTAAAAAGGGTGGCGTCGATTAAAAGCGATGTAAGGGTTCTTTAGAGGCCGTCTTTAAAATGCCGAACGAGTGTTTGAGATTATTTTTGGGTGAAGCTTGCTGCTGCGCTGGTTGATCCGAAAAGAAGCCCTGTCGGGCTGCGAGACCTTTCAGCTCATGCTACGTTGCTCCTCGGTCACCGGTCTCGACCAGCTCCCTTGCCGCGCCTTGCCTGAGATGAAATTCCTTCGAAGCACCCATCCGGCATTTTTAAGACTGCCTCTTAGCGTGAGCGAATCATCAGGCGATACCAATGGGCTCGTGGTGCGATGTTGAAATTCAGAAAAGCTGAGATACTCGTGGAGGTGGGATTGGACCGCTCGAAGATGGTGTGGCTGGGCTCCACAGTCAGCCAGCTCTCTAGGTCGGCCGATCTTTCAATGAGGACCTCGAATGGATGGTTGAGGTGTGAGGCGATGATTTTCCTTTCGGGGCTGACTTGAAACCAGGGGCCAAGTTGCGTGCTGAAAGTCTGGAGGCGTGGATCGCCGGGGGTAGAGATACTGGGTGTCGCGAAGTTCGCTGCGGGGAGAGCGACTACCAGCGGGTCAGTTGCTGCAGGGGTGAGCGGATCAGTCGCCATGGCGAACTCCAGAAGGTCACTCCATCCATCGCCATCCTGATCACGGTCCGCATTCGTGGGAATTTCGAAAGATCCGGTCCAACGATGAAACCAATGACTTAAAAAATCGGGTTCAATTGGAACAAGCGCCAGGGCTGGGGGGAGATTGTCCGGCCACGAGGGGCTGTGAATCCTCCCATAGCTCACCGAGCGCCCGGAAGCATCAGTCACGGTTACCTCGATTTCCGCCCGTGAGGAAATACCAACGCTGGTGGTTCGGGGGAGAATGAGCTCCGCTTCGCAGTCCAGAGAGCGCCCGGTGCAGTCGATTAGTCGGGAGGCGAGAAGGTTGCCATCACTGGTCGAGACGTGAATCTCGGCGGTCAGACCGGGTCGATCGTCATGGGCGGCGAGATTGACTGTAAGGGTCTCCGGTCCCGTACTGAGATCGACGGTGCTCGCGCTGATCTGAAAACGGGTTAGAGCAGGGTTCCGCTGATCCGCGAATGGGGAGGTCGCGATTTCCAGAGGACCGATTTCAGAAAGGCTCGTGGTCCTGCCATCCAGTGCCACCACCTCCCAGCTGAGCCAATGAGCACCGCCCGTCCGGTGGCTGGGCGTGGGGAGGGTGAGCCGGTAGAGGCCATCCTGTGGCGAGCCCTCGGTGCGCAGGCTGTCATCGAATTCATGGCTCGCGATGATGACACCGAACTGATCGAACACTACCACCCGCCCCCTTGAAATGCCAACCGGGTGGGTGATTCGTGCGCTGGTGTCAATCCCACCTTCCGGGGCATCGGTCAGATGAGTGGCGGTGGCGGAGGTGATCTCGGGTGCGACCGGGTCGGTCGTTTCTTCTTTCACGAGACTGATTGGGAGATCTACGCCAACCTCGAAAGAATAACTCGCGAGGGAGTCAAAGTTTGCTCCTTCGCCTGACCATGATCCGGTGAGATTCCCGGCGCGATCCCGCATGCGGCAGCGCAGGTTCCCGGCGATTACGTTTGCGGGGATCGGGATCTCGATCTGATAGAGCCCCACCTGGGGATCTCCTCTGACGCGATGGGTGGCATTGAAAGGAATCACGAAATCATCCTCAGAAGAAACCTGACCCAGAGCGGTTCCGATAAAGGCACCGGGCAGGATGATCTCTCCATCCGAGAATCCGCTGCCGCCATAGTCCGCGATGGCCATCTCCAGGGTCAATGAGGTCCCCCCTCCGGTGATCGTGATCTCTCTTTTGCCGCCCGTGACTCCGATTAGATTCGGACCGCGGCGATCAGCCTGGATGGCGCCGGGTTGCTCCTCACTGAGATCAATCTCACCCACGTTTGCCGAGTGTCTGACTCCGGTCCGGTCGATGATGCCCACTAACGGCAGAGCAGTCGTGGGGCCGGATCCGAGGGCTGCCGGAATCATCACGCGGTAATTTCCCTGATAAGCATCGCCGCTGATGCGGTCTGCTTCATCAAACCAAATTCGCCTGGAATTGAGAAAGAGGGATCCATTGACAAAGCCATTCGGCGCATCGATGGAGAGCGTCGCTTGGACGACATTTCGGTTCGGGAGCCGTCTCCACTCCGAAGCCAAAAGACGGGCCGGAGCAGCGGCACGTGTCACCTGGAACTGCACCGGGGTGAGCTCATCAGGAGTCGCCTGATGGGCCGCGGTCGGCGTGGCCATCAGGAAGTAAGTTTGTCCTGCCTCCACTTGCATGAGGCCGCGTGAGAAGGCCGGCACCGAGGACGGGCGACTCTTCAAAGTAGCGCGCAGAGGGCCGGGAATGGTTCGCGCTGGCAGGAAAGACGGGTAGCGCTGATCGTCAAAATCGAGGTGCTCATTCCCAATGAAAGCAGGCTTAAGAATGGAGCTCCGCAGTATTTGCTCAGTATGAGCACTGATGGCGAAGCCCGTTCCACTTAGGGCTTTGACTTCCGCCCATCCACTGCTCTGCGGAGTCCAGCGATAGACCGCCCGCCCGCTCACCTCCTGCCGGTCAATGAAAGCCACGCCACCGAGAACGTCGAGGGTGGGAGTGGTAAGAGTCATCTCCGAACCGAGGTCGAGGGCCTCATTGACCGAAGCATACTCCAGCCCGCTGACCGGCTGCAGGATCAGGGAGACCTCGCGCTCCTCCGTCCTCGGGTGAGCCACGCGGAAGTGATACTCCAGACCCGCCTGTGCGGTGAAGCGCAGGCGTCCCGGACTCGTCGTCAGGTCGCGCCCTACCGGATTCCCCTGCTCGCGGAGGCCCAGGTGGGCATCGGCACGCAGTTCGTAGATCCCGCTTTCAGCTGCGGTCCATTTCCACCAGATGGACGACTCACCTTCTGCATCCACTTTAAATCTCGAGCCATCCTGCGGGAACTCCAGTGAGGCAAAGCGGGTGGTTCCATTGGCGGTGATTGGCAGGTCGCCGGAGAGCAGGGCGGCATTCAGGAAGTGATCATTCGTCGGCGGCGAGGTTGGCAGGAATTCCGCCCGATAGCTTCCCTCCGCGAGTGATCGCCCGGTGATTCTAAGGTGGTATTCTTCCTCAGAGGCATCGAAACGAATCACGCCGATGTGAGGTGAGGGATTGAAGCCAAAGCTCTTCTCCTTGATAATGGTCAGATCACTCAGTGAGCTACCACGAAACAAGGTGAAGACCAGCCCCGGGGCGGAATTGATCCTAATCTCGAACTGCCCAGCCGCGGCGGGAGTCCATCGATGCCAGACCGAGTTTCCGGCATCGAATTGTTCAATGACTTCCCCGGGCTCATTGGTCGCGCCCACATTGGAGCCCTCGGCCACTGCCGGAGATGATTGTCCAATCTCGCCTGCGTCGGAGAAGTCGTCATTCGCCAGAGCTGGATAACTCGTCAGAGTCACGACTTGCTCGGTGGGCGGGTTGAAAAACCCTCTGCCGGAGCTTGTCACACTCTGAAAAGGTGTCACTCCGGCTTGAATGAAATAGGTCTCACCCACAACCGCGCGGAATCGCCGAAGGCGGTGGTGACTAGTAGCGGGGTTGCCAGCATTCCTGGGAACGGTGACCACAGGCAGCAGACTGTCCAGCCGGTCACCTTGATAAAGATTTACGAATGGATGGAGTCCTCTGATCGAGCCTCCGTTCGATTGCTGCCCCTGCGTCTGTGCGCTGAACTGATAGGTCCCGCTGGCCGGTGCCCGCCAGCGGAGCCAGCGACTCAGACCGGGTGAATTAGGCTCGTCCGGTTCCAGGGTCAGTTCCTGATCCAGAGAAAAGATGACCGAGGCCTCCGCGACTTCACCCAGATCGGTGGCATTGAGGAAGAGATCACCCGGGGTGGGACGTCGAATGGAGAGATAGTTCGGATTGGTGAAATCCGAGGATACACGAACCAAAATCGCACTTCCCGCAGAGCCGTCAATTATCAGGCGGGAAGGTGACCGCTCAGGTGTCCGAATGTCAGGTCCCTGACCGATTGCTGGGATTCGGGTCAGACTCTCCAGCGAATTCCCCTGCCACGCATCCAGAGAGGCGAAACCACCGGAGAGTGAAAGGAGCCACAGACCATCTTCCGGGAGAACCCAGCTGGACCACACTGTTCCTTGACCGGAGGAAGGAGGCTCCGCCCTTTCCCGGTAGGCATTCGTGGGGTCAATGCGGACCCGATGCACCGTGGCCGGGAGCGTGATGGCGTCCCGAAAGAGAACCCCCGGACTTCCTGATTCGATGGGCGATAAATTCAGTGAAAATTCGTCGCCTGGAACATTGACGGCATAAAGCTGGAACCAAATGACCTCGTCAGTCTCTGCTTGATAACGAATCCCCAGCGATGACCGGAAGGGGGCGGTGGCGCTGCCTTCTCCATCTTCACTTTGCCGAAAAGCACTCTTCCCGATCTCGATCAATTCCCCCTCGTCATTTTCGAGATAGCTTCGCCCAATCACACCACCAGAACGGGAAGCCATTCTCAGCTCCCACACCCCGGCCCCGGTCTGTGCTCGATACCAGACCGTTCGTGCCACACCGGGAGCCAAAGGCTCATCAACTTCGGTCGTGGCATTGAGAAGCGTCCCTGCCACCTGCACGCCCACCTCCAGAGAGATCGCCTCCGTCCGGTCGTCATTTGACGGAGCCTCGGCAAAGAGAAGTGACGCCGAAGCCAGAATCGATAGAGAAACAATTAGAAGTCGGCGCAAGTCACTCATCGGAAAAACCTCTCACAAAGCTTCATGGATGCAAGAAGGCGAAGGACGGCTGCAAATTTGCTGAGTTCTTCCTCCAGTGTCTCAAGACTTCGCGCGTTCCCGCTAATGCCCAGACCTGCATCGTCACTTTGTGATTCGCTAAACAGCATTTCGCTAATCACAAGAGTCTTTATGGTTCATTCATTAACTATAACCGGCTTTGTTGTCGGGTTTTCTTGGTTTCATTAACCTCAACGAGCTTTGTGCGTCATCCGT
>CALBVA010000069.1 GCA_937969125.1 uncultured Verrucomicrobiales bacterium
GGATGTCACTAGCTCTACCGAAAAAATGGGCAAGACGGTGGGCAAGGACGAGGCGGTCGATAAGGCGACTTATCCGGCGATTCTCGGACTGGAGAAATCAAAAGAAGAGGCGCAGAGGCTCACCCGGATCGCGTTGGATTCGCTGGCGATTTTTGGGGAGGCCGGAAAGCAGCTGGAGGCTATCGCGCACTACCTTCTGGATCGCGATTACTGATTTCGCGGCGGATGGCGGCAGGATTGATTACTTCGCCCAAGGCAGTCATCGCGGCCGCCATGCCGGCAGCTTGACCGGTGGCGAAACAGGTGCCCATGACACGCACGGAGGCTAGCGCTTCGTGCGTGGCGGAGAGGCAGCGCCCTGCGAAGAAGACGTTTGGCAGCTCTTTACTTGTCAGTGATTTCAGCGGGATTGGGGAGGCCTTGGCTTGATGAAAGTAGCGAAACTGGGGCCCGCGGGTGGTCTCGCGTAGCTCCATCGGCCAGGCCGCGTAGGCCACGGTATCGTCGAACTCGCGACCCTCGATGAGGTCATCGGCAGTGAGGGTGTATTGTCCCAGCCAGCGGAAGGTCTCGCGGATTCCCGGGCGGTCCGGCCTGGCAGCGATGACGGCTCTGGCATAGGCAGGTGATTCGGCGCGGAGGAAATCCGCCAACGGGTCAATGAACTCCGCCCCCCGAGCGGGATCATCCAGATCGATGGTGAGATAAATCTCCCCCGGAACAGTCGAAGCCCGCGTAGTAGTGGCAAGGAGTTCCGGCGGCAGGCGGCCGGCCTGCACGGCGCGGACGAGGTCCAGAGCGAGGCGCATTTTGTAGGAATCCTCCCCAGCTTCCGGTGCGACATTCTGGAGCGAGAAAACAACGGCAGAGCGTTGGGTCTGCCCGGCGATAGCGCGCGTGGCGCCGAGGAAGTCTGCCGCCACCGCATCTGCCGAGCAGTCGATCAGAGTCTTCGCTCGGAGATCGCAGCCTTGCAGGATGAATCCCTCGTCCCGCCGGATGCCGGAGCAATTGACCCCGAATTTGAGGTCGAGCTTGGGCTCTTGCGCGATGAATTCGGTGGCGATCCCGTGATAGTGTTCCGGGTCCTGGAGGAGGACGTAAACCTTGCCCATTTTGGTCGGGCCGGCCTGTCCGGTGCGCTCGCGCATGGCCTGCTCGATCTCACCGGCCAGACCACCATTCGCGAGGCGGGGTGGCTTTGAGACATCCGGTTCGTAGAGCCCGCAAAAGGTGTGAACGAGGGCCTGCGTGCCCATGCCCCCGAGCTTGTGGGAGCGCTCAATGAGGACCGTGCGTGCGCCGTAGCGGGCCGCCGCGATGGCCGCACAAAGCCCCGCGCTTCCACCTCCGATCACCGCAACCTCGTATTCGTCCACGACCAAACCTAACCCGAGGCAGGATGGGGAACCAGTTTCCAATGTGATCGACTCATGGGCTCACCTGCACTTTCCCGTTGCCCTTTTCCCTCCCTCGGGAACAATTCGACCCGCACCATGAAATTTTCTCTCTTACTCACGGCACTCATTGCGGTCTTCGCAATGCCTGCCTGCACTCACTACACTGATGTGGAGCCACAGGCCACCGGTTGGCGCGCTCCCGCTCTTTCAGCACCGGATCAATTCGACCGCCAGATCAGCGTGAAGTCCGCGACCTCCGGTCCGTGGGCCATCGTATTCTTTTACCCGAAGGCGGACACGCCGGGATGAGTGAAGCAAGTAAAGTCGCTGCGGTCTGCATTTGCGACATTGAAAGCCGAACAGATCCGGGTCACTGGAATCTCGATGGATAGCGTGGCGGAGCAACGCGCCTTTGCCGATAAATTCGCTCTGCCCTTCCTCCTTCTTTCTGACACGAGCGGTCAGATCTGTGATGCCTTCCGCGTGGAGCGTCCTAAAAATAAACCCCGACGCGAGACCTTCCTCTTCCGCCGTGGCCGTCTGGTCTGGCATGATCGCGCGGTAAACCCACGCACCCAGGCGAACGATGTCCTCCGTAAAATCGAGGAAATCAGCGCTCGATGACCCCGTCTCTCCGCACTTCGTTTTATCTGGTAGCGGCGATTCTTTTGGCCGCCATTGGCTTCGGATTTTTAGGTGCGGACCCCGCTCCTTTTTCCAAGATTGGCACCCTTGGCCAATTTTTCCTGATTGGGATTCTCGCTGCCACCATCGCGAATTCGACGGGGGCGGGAGGTGGCATTGTCTTCCTGCCGGTCTTCATGACCTTCGGGCTGAGTGTGGAGCAATCGCTGGGCACCAGCTTCGCCATTCAGTGTTTTGGGATGACGGCGGGGGCTCTGACCTGGCTGATTCATCTTCGCAATGACGCCCTCCAAGATGCCCAGCACGCGTCCTTTCGGAATATCTTCCTCGTCACAGCGGCGGCCTCCATCGCTGGTCTCAGGCTCGCGCAGGAATTCCTCCCGCACCCGGCGGTGGATATCGAGTGGTTCTTCTCCCTCTTTTCCATCGCAGTGGGTCTTTTCATTCTCCAACGAACTCTTGGAGACGACGCCGACCGGAATTTGCGAGACCATGGGATCACTGGCGCGGAGCTGGCGGGCCTTGCCGTCAGTTGTTTCATTGGTGGCGCTATCACGGCCTGGCTCTCGGTCGGGGTGGGAGAGATCCTGGCCATTCATCTCATCGCTCTCCGCTTTCGGGTGAATCTGGCCGTGGCGGCGGCGGTGTGCGTGACCTCAGTCACGGTGATCACGGCAGTTCCGCATTATTTGACGGGGGATGCTATTCGACAGGAAATCCTGGCCTACGCCGCTCCGGGAGCCCTAATCGGGGGCACATTGGCCCGGACTCTGGCGGTGAGACTGGGGGCGCGCCGCTTAAAGATCGGCATGGCACTGTGGATCATCCTCAGCGCGATGCTTTATCTCCTCGTTTAGGAGTGCTTGCTTTTAAAAAAACAGGATGGCCGCCCCCCAGCGGCCATCCTGCATATTTCGGGCATCCTCTAACTAAAGCGAACGCCCCAACAAAAGTTCCGAAGGTGCCGGTTGGAGAACCGACCACCTTTAATGTGTATCAGACAGGTCTGCGCGGGTTTGTTCCCAAAAAAGTGGAACTTTTTATTCCTCGATCCGGAGCATCGCGATGACAAGGCCTCGTTTTTCTCCGAAAACATTGGCAATCAGGGGGAAATGACCGTGATCGATGAACCCCAATTTTTCGTTCACCCGCCGTGAGGCCTCATTGTGATCAAAGTAATAACTCAGCAAGGTGGTCACTCCGAGCCGGGGACATTCCGCGATCATTTTTTGCTTCAGCAGCGTTCCGAGACCCTTCCCCTGATGAGCTGCGGCAAGGTAGGTGCTGATCTCAGCAGTTTGGCCGTAGGCTGGACGACCGGCATAGAAGGAGCGGAGGTAAACGCATCCCATAATCTCGCCATCCTCCTCGGCGACCCAGCAAGGCCGCCGGTCGGGATCAAAATCGCGAAACCACGCGACCCTCGATTCCACGGTGACAGGTTCCAGATCAGCCGTGGCCATCCCACCGGGAATGGATTCATTGTAAATGGCGACGATGGCAGGAAGATCGGCTTCGGTGGCGTCACGGATGGTCACTTCAATGAGGGGCCGAGGGTTACGAGAGAGGCCAGCGCGTTTTCCTGAATGACATCGACCAGCTTTCCGATGATCGGGTGGCTCCAGTCCGCTTGGCGAGAATGGATTGGCTCCAGCTCAGCTCTTTGCGGCGGTTTCGGACAATGATCTCCACGTCCTTGCTACTGATAATTTGCATACCTAAACCTTACATTATCGACGCACGTCAACATTTTGTGGCCCAAATCAGTCTTCTCTCCAAGTCGCAAAATCTCATTCCGCTCTTAACCTTTCCCGTGTCACTCGACTTCCATCCGAAATCCCTCCACCTCCCGGCACTCGGGCTTCTCCTTGATCCCCATCGTCCCGTCCCATTCGCCTTCGTGTCACATGGCCATGCCGATCACTTCGCCCGGCATGAACGCATTCTTTGTTCGGAGGGGACCGGTCACATTCTCATCAAGCGTTACGGTATCGATCCCTCCACCGTCCAGACTCTCGCCTGGGACGAGACTCTGGTGCTCAATAACCACCACATCCGACTCTATCCGGCTGGTCACATTACCGGATCGGCCATGATTCACATCGAGCACGACGGTCAATCGCTCCTATACACCGGGGACTTCAAGACCCGCTCCTCTCTCACCGCCGAAGATCCTGAATTTCCAAAGGCGGACATTCTGATCATGGAGACCACCTTTGGC
>CALBVA010000070.1 GCA_937969125.1 uncultured Verrucomicrobiales bacterium
ATTTGCACCGAGCTCGCAAGCGATTCGTGTTCTTCTCGTATTGTTGATCCTCCCCTCCTGCGCGGTTCGCATCGAGCCCGCCGCTCCCCGGGCGAAGGTCGCGACTAAACAGGTAACGTTCCCGAAGTGGGTGCCCAGCGACTTCCACAAGCAGATCGATGGCAAAGATCAATTCCTCCCCAACTACATAGCGATGCCCGAGGGTGAGGTCGCCTCCTACCTGCGTCGCCCAGATGGCACCGAGGAATTCGTAGTAGTGAGTCAGCGGGAAGAAAATGCCAAGCCGGGGATCTTCCAGTTCCGTATGGTCTTTCTCCCGACCTCGGTGTTTGCAGGACCGAGCCCGCTCCAGTCAAACCTCAATGAGCTGCGAGGATCGAGACGGAAATGGATATACTCGGCCTATCAATATCGCTCAACCTTCTTCCAGCTCTACCCGGCGATCAGTAAAGACCCGAAGAAAGTCAAAGGGACCATTGTCTATCACACCTCCATCATGCTGCTTTCAATCGCCGAAAAAAAAGTGGTTAAAAAGTTCCGGGCCCTTGGCTGGAACATCGTAGTGGCACTCCCGCCGGATAGCCTCTTCCGGACAAAGCTCCCCGCGATGACCTCGCCACGCGGAACGATGGAAAGCGCAGCGAAACTCCTCGCCGAAGATATGGACCGCCACTATGCCGAGCAGGGATACGCCACGCGCACGGCCCTCGCATACTTGAGAAGAACAAGGCCGGATTGGCTCGCGAAAAAGAAGGTCCTCATGGCGACCAGCGCAGGGAGCTTCGGCCTACCTGCCGAAGTCCTCATGAATCCGGGTTGGGATGCTATCGTTATCACCAGCGGCGGGACGAACCTACTGGAAACCTTCGAGGAAGGGGCTGCCGGTGTCTTTCCAAATGCCTTAAAATGGATCGCCGATGCCCGGCGCGATCCACCGGCAGACGTCACTTACATCCCTAGCGATGAGGAATATCGGCAGCTTTATCGCCGTGCAGCGAAAATGACGAAGCTCCACGCCGGAGCTCTCGCGCCCCTAATTCGGAACGAGAACATCCTCATGATCTCAGGAAGATGGGACCGCATTCTCAGTAAGTCCCAACTCGATGGCCTGCACATCGCGCTTGGTCGTCCCGAGCGCTGGACCTACCCGCTCGGTCACCATCTTGTGGCAGTCCAGCTGGCCCTGGAGGTGGGCCGCATTGATCGCTGGCTCACTACTTCTTTTCAAAGAAAACCAGATACTCCTTCGGCATCTCGGTGATCTGCGCGGAAAATTTGGCATCGCCATAGATCTCCGACCAGATTCCGGTCGGGGTGGATTCGGGCGAGGCCAATTGAAAGTTAAGGGATTTTCTGGAGGTGCGGGGCCATTGATCCTCGCAGAGCCTGACTGAATTTCAGGCTCCGTATTTGTGGCTTGAGAAATATTTTGATTCAGCTGAATCCGGATCAAGGCATGATACGGAGAAGGGGTTATGAAAAGAGTGGGGCTTCCGAAATTGATGAGCTTGCTGGCAGCCGCCTGTGGTCTGGGAATAGGACCGGGGCAGGGACAATTGTTGGATGAGCTGGCGTCATTGGTAAAGCGGGTGAAGGTGGACGCAGAAGCGGTGGAGGCGAAACGCGGTCGTGAGGGACCGAAGGCGCTCGTGACGGATGACTTCGATGGCGATGGGAAGGCGGACTTCGCGACGGCGAATCTCGATGGGACGGTGAGCGTAGTTTATGGCAAAGGGGGCGAGGACTTTGAGGATCCTGTCTTTTTGGAGACGGGCGGGATTTCACTGCGGGGGATGGTCACGAGCGATCTAAACGGAGATGGCTTCTCGGATTTCGTGGTGGCAGATCCATTTCAGGGAAATGTGAAGGTGCTGCTGAGTACCGGAGCGCGGACCTATGCAGAGGTGGGAACGATTACGCAATGGGTCGGAGTGCGGGCGCTGGTGACCGGGGATTTTAATGGGGACGGGCTGACCGATCTCGCTGCGGCAGGACCGATTTGCTCAGCTTCGCCGGATGCCCCGGGTCTCCGGGTGCTCCTGGGAAATGGGATGGGTGGGTTTCCGGAAAGCTCCGATGTGGGGATGATCAATCTCACCTCAAGTGAGGAAACGAAGGTTTATCCTGCACGACCGGTGCATGTCATGGCGGCCTTCCGCGCGAATGATGCCACACGTGATTCGCTGGTGGTGGGGCATGAGAATTCACAGGAACTCTTCGTTTACCTCGATAACGGTGATGCGGAGTTCCGGATGGAGGCTCATTATCGGGAAATCCGGGTACCAAAACCGATCGAGATCAAAATCGGGGACCTCAGTGAGGACGGAAGCGAGCTGAATGATTTGGTAGTGATTTCAAAGACGCAGGGGCAGATTCGGATCTATCGGGATGCGCCCTTTAGCGGGGTGAATCCTTGGGCCGGAATATCTCCCCAGACGATTGCGGTGCCGGGTGCACCGAGGTCGGTGGAGATCGCGGACATGAATAATGACGGCCTCAATGATCTGGTGGTAGTCTTGCGAAACTTTAATCGGGTGATCGTCTTCGAGAACAACGGGAGGGATTTTGAAGCGGTCTCTGAGATACCGACCGGGAGCAGCCCGAGAGCAGCGGCAACGTTGGAGATAAACGGGGACGACTTACCCGATCTACTGGTGATGAATCGAAGCTCGCAGGATGTCTCGGTAATCCTGAGTGACGAGGACGCGGGCGGTGTGGGAGTGGCTCCACAAATCTATGCGGTCGACGGACAGGTGGTGCAGCTGGAGGTGGTGGATCTCAATGGCGACGGACAGGATGATGTGGTGCAGTTGCACACTGCGAGTCGCGAAGTCTCGGTAAGATTGGCACTGGAGGATGGACTCTTGTCCGAGCCGACTTGTTATCCCACGGGGGTGAATCCGATCAGCTTCACGGTGCGGGATCTTAATGCGGACGGGAACAAAGATGTGGTGGTGACAAATCTCGGAATGAGAGGCAGGAACAATTCGTCCTTTAGTCTGATGACAGGTTCGGACAATGGCACCCTCACGGTATTGCCGCAAAACCTCGATTCGGAAGGGAACATGTTCGCGATCGAGACGGGTGACTTCAATGAGGACGGGATCGAGGACCTGGTGATCGGTTACTTCGATTGTCGGGTAGTCTTTTACGAGGGACAAAACGACGGGAGCTACGAACGCCGGACGGTGCGGGAGTTCGTCTATGAATCGCGAGCGATGGTTTCGGGTGACTTTGATCAGGACGGCGATCTGGATCTGGCTGGCGTGGGAGCAAAGGGAGACATCGTGGTGCTCACCAACAATGGGGACTTCATGACTGAGAGCTCCGGAGAACGGGCGATCTATGAGACGGGAGAAAGGACGGCTAAGGTGCCGAATCTCTGGATCGTCGATCAGAATGAAGACGGCGATCCGGATCTGCTGACCGTGGCAAGGCATTCCATCATACTCCTGACCGGTGGAGCGGGGACCACATTTACGCGAGTGGCGGATACGGATGTGGCTTTACAAATCGTGGCAGATGATGCCGTGCGGGATGACTTCGATGGAGACGGTCGTGCGGATCTCATGCTGAGCTGTCTGGTCCAGTCCTGCGTGAGTCTCTATCACGGGACGGAAGCGGGATTCGAGTTCGGAGTGACGCTGAATGTGCCAGACGCGAGCTATCTGGCGACGGGGGACCTGGACGGGGACGGCCTGGCAGACATCGTGGGGAGCGGCAGCTCGCTCTGGGCCGCACTGAGCACTCCCCCACCCTCCGGCGGGACGAAACAGGTGACCAATGCGGAACCACGCGAGGTAGCCACACAGCCGGTGATCAACGAGATCATCGCCAGCAATCGAAACCTGGTGGTAGAGGGATTTGAAAACACCACTCCGGATCTTGTGGAGATTTTCTTTGGCGGTGAGGGTGAACTGGATCTGGGCGGCTGGATGATGCGGCTGGAGACGCCCGAGGAGGTGCTGGAGTTCACGATGTCAGCGGGAACAACGATTATGGGTGGTGAGCAGATGTTGGTGATCTTTGATGAGGTGAGAGTTTTCAATGGGATCCCGAGCGCAGGCTTCAAGCTCCCGCGCGAAGGAGCAACGCTCTCACTGATTAACGGAGGTGAAGTGGTGGATGAAGTGACTTATCCGGAACTGCCGGTGGACACTTCCTACTCGCGTTATACGGATGGCTTCACCTCCTTCACGCTGAATAACTTTCCTGACCCGGGGCTCGCGAATCAGGATAATGGAACGGTAGATCCGAACATGAAATTTCGGGGGTTGAGGTATGATCTCACCGGAGACTCACCCCGGCTGATGGTGACGGCGACGGCGACGGATGATGTGGGGGTCTTCACCCTGACGATGAATTACCGGAGGCTGGATGGGGCGGTCAATGAAACCGGCAACGTGATCCTGGTGGATGATGGGAGGTCCGGAGATGGCAGGATGGCGGATGGATTTTTCGCGGCGGATGTGACCGACCTGTTCCCTCCCGGGGCGGAGATCGAGTTCTTCTTCACCGTGGTGGATCTGATGGGGGCACAGAAGTCCAAGCCGGGGACTTCCTACTTCGCGCCGTTGGGACAAACGACCGAGCATCTTAAAATACGAATCAGCGAAGCGGAGGAAATTAGCCAACTCCAGATCTCCGAAGTAGTCTCGAAAAATAAGACCGGGCTGCGCGAAGAGAACGGTAAGACGGTGGACTGGGTGGAGATCCGGAACACGGGAGCAGCCAATATCTCGCTCGACGGGGTGGCACTGGGACAGGAGCAGTTCGACGATGAAGCCTTTCGCTTTCCGGAGGGGATGGCCCTGGAACCGGGTGAGTATGTCATTGTCTTCGCAGATGGTGATCCGGAAGACGGGCCGCTGCATGCCCCGTTTCGGGTAAGCTCGGCAGGTGACTCTCTGGCACTGGTAACGCAGGATGAAAACGGCGTGGAGGAGCTTCTGGACGTGGTCACAGTGCCACCACTGGAAGTGGACACGTCTTGGGCACGGCTGGGGCGGACCAATGAGATCTTCATTGGTCACCCGACACCGGGCGCCTTCAACGGACCGGATCAACTGACGATGCTGAGGAGGGGGAACTCCTTCTGGGTCGTCTTCCCGACAAAGAGCGGGAAGGACTGTCTCCTACAGGAATCAAGAACCCTCCTCCCGAATTCGTGGATAACGGTAGAGGAGCTAGTCGGCGACGGCATTGAACATGTTTATCGAGGTGATTTTCAGAGCAGAAACTTTTACCGTCTGGAAGAGCAGGCGGAACAGCCAGGAGGAGCAGAGTGAAGTCACGGAGACAGCAGCATATTGTGAGAAGTGATTCGATACCGGAACTAACTTCAGCGGGAGTGGGGCGACGCATGACTGATCATAGCGAGGTGCGCTTACTGGAGCGCATTGGGCGGGGAAACTCACAGGCCTTCGAGGAACTGTATCAACTCTATGCGGGACCGCTTTTTTCCTATGCTAGGAAGTCACTTGCGACGCGAGAGGATGCGGAAGAATCGCTGCAGGATACCTTTGTGAAGATCTGGGATCGGGCTCACACCTACGATGAAAAACTGGCAGCGCCCTTCACATGGACGATGATGATTCTACGCGGCATCTGCATGGACAAACACCGGCGGCTGAATGCTAAACGGCGGGGGAAATCCGTGGAGCTGACGGCAGCACCTGAGCCGAGGGTGAGTGCGGAGCGGACACTGGAGAGTCTCCACTTCGCAGAGACAGCAGCGCAGGTGTCACGAGCCCTGGAGTCCCTTTCTCAATGTGATCGTGAGTGCCTGGAACTCGCGGTCTTTGGCCAGATCTCGCAAGAGAAAATCGCGAATCAACTCAACGCCCCACTGGGCACGGTAAAGACAAGAATCCGCCGTAGCCTGCAAAAAATTCGAACCCTTTTAAAATCCCATGATGCTTGAAAAATCTGCCATGGAACGCGCCGAACTCTATGCTCTCGGGATGCTCGATGAGGCCAAGACGGGCGACTTCGAACGTCAGCTACGTCGTGAACCTGACCTGCAAGCTTACGTATACGAGCTGGAGGAGACGATGGCGGGGATCTCGCTGACAGCTCCGCATAAGGCACCGCCAGCAGGGACCTTTGAAACGATTATGGACCGCATTGATCAGCGGAGCACTCCCCTCACCCGATCGGTTTCGAGATTTGGGCTGCCGGTGTGGGCGGCTGCGGCGCTGGTGGTCCTGTCCGGAGTGTCGGTCCATCAGGTGGTGGTGAACCAACAGAATCGAAAGGAGATCTCGACGTTGAAGGAGCAATTGGTGAAGCCCGCTAACGTAACGGTGGTGAGACCTCCGGAGATCAAGGTGACCTCATCCGGAGGGACCGAACGGGCCGGGGAGCTGCGCACGCTCCATTCGCAGGGAGGATTAAAAAACTATGCCCTGACGCAGGATCTAGAAGTGCTGAAGCAGGAACTCGGAAAACTGAAAAAGCTGCAAGAGGAGCGCTTTATCCCACAGCCACGGATGTCACGCATGGTGGTGGTAGAGATGGTGGATCCAGCGTTAGCGAACGAGGAGAAACGGGAGCGGAGGTTCGAGTTACCCCAAAAGATCAGCGACATCGTGGCGGCGGGATTAGACCGGGAAAGCGGACCACCGGAGGGGCCGGTGAGGCTTTCGGGTGAAGCGGACGGCTGGGACGGACATATTGTCATCGAAGGTGGCATGATCCCGCTGAGTCACATCCGGATGCCAGAGGGCAGCACTGCGACACACAAGGCCTTTCCGGTCGAAAATTGGCGGGATCACCGCGGGCTGCAGCGAAATGAAGACGGGACCTTTTATGACCGCTACACCGATATGATTTGGCGACCGCTGGAGAATGGCGACTACCTGGGGACGAAGGCGGCGGACGGCGAGGCACCTACTCCAGTGCAGAATATTGAGACACCTGCCATTGAGGTGCCGCCAAATGCTTACACTCTGCTGGATGAGACGACGGGTGAAGGATCGATCATTGTCTCGGACGTTCCGCGGCCGGAGGAGGGGCAGGTTTACCAGCTATGGATAAATGACGCCTTCACCGATTCCTCGATCAGTCTGGGGGTGGTCCCACCGCTGGAGGACGGGGCGGGTCGCATCTTTTTTAATCTCCCCGAAACCGGGATCTCCCCTTCCAACTACATCCTAACCGCCGAGCCCGATGGCGGTTCGCACACACCTTCCGGCAACACGATACTCATTGGACCCTAGACGATCACCGCTTCTGTTTTTGCGAATTCTCCGGCTGATGACCGGAGGATTTTTTCTGCTGCCGTGGTGCCTGTGCCTGATGGCGGCACCGCCGGAGATCACGATTCAGCCGGTAGATTTGGCGATTGAGGAAGGATCCACCGCACGCTTCCGGGTTTTCACTCCGGACCCGACTGCGAGCTATCAATGGTATCGGAATGGCATGGCGATCCCGGGAGCTACGGAGTCGGTCTATCATTCCTACAATGCCTCCCTTTCCGAATGCGCGAAGTATCGGGCGAGATTGAAAACCGGACCGGACACGACGTGGAGCCGGGAGGTGGAGCTGGTGATGTCGCCGCAGGATCGACGAGCGGGGATGATCGATACGAGCTTTAGCGTGAAGAAGATCAACGGTGGTGGAGTAGGTTCCTTGGCGAGAGATTCGATGGGCCGGATCTATCTGGGCGGATTGCTGGATGTCGTGGATGGTAAGACCTCGATGGGGCTGGCGCGGGTGGATCACAGCGGGCAGGTGGATATGGGATTTACGGCGGCGTTCGATGGCGAGGTGAAGAGCGTGCTAGTCTTTGGCGATGGAGTTTTGGTGGGTGGGAATTTTGGGAGCTGTAATGGGGTCGCTTGCGGAAATTTTGTGAAGCTGGATGAAGCGGGTGGGATTGAGGAAAGCTTCGGAGAGGGATTCAACGATGAGGTAAATGTGATGACGAGGGATCGGGACGGGCGGGTATATGTCGGAGGGAGATTTACAAGGTTTCAGGGATCGATGGTAAAGCAAGTGGTGCGGCTCGATGCGGAGCTACGGCTGGATGCGGGTTTTGTGGCGGAAGGGATCGATGCCGCGGTGCAGGATGTTCTGCTTTTTTCGAATGACTCCACCCTTCCGCTGGAAGACGAGCGGGTCTTGGTTTCAGGTGGATTTTCGGGAAGGATTAAAAAACTTCAGGCAGACGGTTCGGCAGACGGAAGCTTCACGAACGGCCTGGTGACGAACGGAATCGTGACTGATCTGGCTCTGGACGATGAGCAGCGAATCCTCGCGGTGAATTCGCTCTTTCCCCCTCTCGTGCGATTGGAGAACGACGGAAGAGTTGATCCGAGCTTCATGCCGAATCCAAACGATTTTGTATTCGATGTGGCAGTGGCTGGAAGTGGCATTTATCTAGCGGGTGATTTCACCTCGATCAGCGGAAAATCGGTGCGAGGAATTGCTAGGTTAACCGAAAGCGGAGCGGTCGATGGGAGCTTCATGCCGCCAGCACTGGACGGACCGGTGAATACGATGATAATCCGGGATGGGACGATTTTGATTGGTGGGGATTTTCAGTTTCCCCACAGTGATACAATGAGGCTAAGACTGTATCCTCTGGAGGCCGGGGATGGCGCGCCAATGATCCAATGCCACCCACAGGCGCGGGAAATTCTGCCGGGAGGCGAGGTCACCTTACGGGTGGTCGCAGATGGCGCGACGAAGTGGCAGTGGCTGCGGGAGGGATCGATGGTGCCTGGAGCGACGGAGAAGGACCTCATTGTAAAAGAAGCCGGAGACTACCAAGTGGTGGTTTCAAATGCGCAGGGCTCAAATGTCAGTGAAATCGCAAAGGTGGAAGTAGTGGCATTGAGCACGGGGCTGCCGGTTTCGCGTCGGTATGAGGCGGCACCGCAGATGCTGGAGTTGGACAATGAAACCACGATTTCGATTTCCGTGAACGATGAGTTCGAGGTCTCACGGGTCCGGGTGCATTTGGTTTTTCGGCATGAGAAGATCAATGACTTCACTGCTGATCTGGAGTCGCCGAATGGGACGGTGACGCGGCTTTTCCGGAGACCAGGGCGGAGGGGGATCGATCTGATCGCGACCCTCGACGATGAGGGAATCGGTGAGCTGGAGGATGCTGCGGCACCTTGGCATGGAACGTGGAAGCCGGATGCACCGCTCGCTCCGCACAACGGGCAGGTGGCGAGCGGGGTCTGGAAGCTGCACATCACGAAACGAAACCGACCAAATGACCCGCTGGGAGCGGGGTTCCTGGAGAAATGCGAGCTGGAACTTGTGGAGCATCGACTGCCTGATTTTGAGGATTGGCAGGAAGAACATGAGGGCGGGCTACTGGATTTCGCTCTCCTACAACCGCTGGATCCGGAGGCGGGTGAAATTGAGGAGGTGACCTGGCGAGAGGACGGACTCCACTTCTGCCACTACCGCTGGGCGAATGTCCCCAGCCTTGAGTATCGATACGAGACGCTGGAAGGCACGCTATGGAAACCGACGGAACCGGAGGTGGTGGAGATCGAAGACTATGGAAATGGGCGGCAGTATCTCCATCTCCGCCTCCCCTCACCTACGGATGCGAGGCTCATTCGCCTGAGGGTGAGACAGGAGTGAAACTCTGAGCAGGAAGGAAAGCACAACTTTCCTCTCCACAAAGGAGAGGCTGTATGACATTTCTAACCGAACGGATCGGCAGCCAGTCCGTTCACACTCAATTACACCGTTTAAATCGTGAGCTCAGAAACCAACAAACCAAAGGTTATCCCGACAAATATCCTCTTCCCTTTCATCTTAATCACCTCCTGTTTCACGTGGTGGGGGCTCGCGAACAACATGACCGATCCGTTAGTCAAAGCGTTCAAGGGCATCTTTATTGGGATGAGTAATTTTGAGTCCGCGTTGATTCAATTTGCGTTTTACGGAGCTTACTTCTGTCTCGCCATTCCGGGAGTGATCATCATTCGTAAGTTTTCCTACAAATTCGGCATCCTTGCTGGATTGGCTATGTATATCGTGGGT